>CAIZHT010000068.1 GCA_903932885.1 uncultured Actinomycetes bacterium | reverse complement strand
CTTGTTGAAACACTCAATAAAGTTGATTCCTTTTCGGTGTTAGAAAAACTCCATCCATCTGCTGCTGTATGTGGAACACCTACAAATAGGGCAAGTGCACTCATCAATGAAATTGAAGGTTTGGCACGCGGACGTTATGCCGGACCTGTTGGTTGGATTGATGCATCAGGTGATGGAGAACTTGGCATTGCGTTGCGTTGCGGACAGATTCAAGGAAATTCGATTCGTCTTTTCGCAGGATGTGGAATTGTTGCAGGTTCAGATCCAGAACGAGAACTTGCTGAGAGCCAAGCAAAATTTGCACCGATGAAGAGTGCGCTTAGCTAAATTCCTTCGATCAGTTGATGAATTCTTTTTAGATTTTCTCCATTGGATTCACGCGATGGCGTATTGATAACCACAACTGAAATCCCAGAAATGGGCTTATCGATCTGCGCCTGTAAATCCTTATGACTTGACACCGATGTTGCCGAAATTCCCATAGATGTTGCAATTGCTGCGGGATCCAAACCATGTGGAGTTCCAAATACTCGCTCAAAGCCTGCAACACCGTTCTGGGGAAGCGTCGAAAAGATACCTCCGCCATCATTATTGATAACTAGGAATCGACAATCTATTTTTTCGCCTGTGATCAAGCCTGTTATGTCATGAAGAAAAGCTAAATCTCCAATAAGAGCATAGGAATTCTTGCGTGCAATTGCCATGCCAAGGGCACTAGAAATATTGCCATCAATGCCAGCCAATCCGCGATTAGCAAAAGTTTCTACCCCCTCGCGAGGAGTAGCAAATGCTTCGATATCTCTAATTGGGCGCGATGACGAGACAAATAATGAGGAGCCATTAGGTAAGAGCTTTGAAATTTCTCGAGCGATAGTTGCTTCATTCCACCCATCAAGTTGGGCAACAACCTTTGCACTTCTTTCACCAAACTTTTTCCATGTTGATACCCAGGCTTCATCAGCGTCAGATTTATCTAATTCTGGAATCGCAATAAAGCGTTTATCGGCCGTTCTATCTGAATCGACAGTGGCAATTCGAGGATCAATAACGTAAGAAATAGGGGATGAAGCAATAAAGGAATTAATAGAGCGAGAAAGTGTTGTACGGCCAATGATTACTACTGCTTGAGGAATCAGAGATTGACGAATTTTTGTAGAAGTTAGAAATAAAGATGCATGTGAAATCGCAGTGGGAAATGAAAGTGGATCTTCGGCAATAACTGGCCAACCCAATTTTTTAGCAAACTCTTGAACTTCATCCAGTGCGAGTCCGCCTCTGTCGTGGCCGATAACTAGTGCGCCACGAGTTTCATTGATTCTAATTTTTCCTGGGCCTTTACGATTGATGAAATCTTTTGGAGCAATTTTGATTTCGTCTAACCAAGAATTGTCTGTGTCAGGCAAAAGTGGTTCATCAAATTGAATATTGAGATGAACGGGGCCCTGTCGCAAGCTATCTAGTGGAAGTTCCATTGGAAAAACAGGACCATCAACATCAGCAAAATATCGAACTGCTTTACCAAAAATTCTTGCTTGCTCTGTTGTTTGATTTGCACCTGTGCGGCGAAGCATCGCAGGACGATCTGCAGTGAGTACCAATAGAGGCTGATTTGTGTGGTGGGCTTCCAAAACTGCGGGGTGATAATTTGCAACAGCCGTTCCGCTCGTGCAAATAATCGGTACAGGGCGTTTAGTTGATTTGACCAAACCAAGAGCAAAAAAAGCAGCACTGCGTTCATCTATTCGAATATGTAATCTGATGAATTTCTTTTCTTCAGCAGCGATTAGAGCAAGTGAAAGTGGGGCGTTACGTGAACCAGGTGAAATAACAGCATCAGTTATTCCAGCCTCAATCATTTGGCGCACAATTACTCGAGCGAGCTGAGTTGAAGAATTCATCCCAAGAGCTCGGCAGTCTTCATGACACGATTCTTCCACCATTCAAAGCGATCAGGCGCCACTTCATTAGCACCAAAGTCAGGCTCGAAATCGCTTATTTGAATTTCGCCATTAGTAATGGGCAATTCAGCAATATTTGCACCGAGCAGCGATCCAGTTCCTAACCCGCAATCAAAATTCATTTGCGGAAAAGATGCAGCAAGGATCAATCCATAATTTATTCCGACTGCACTTTCCAGAGCACTCGAGATAACTACTGGAAGGTTGTGATGCTTGGCTAATTCATGCGCACGAGCGATGCCACCAAGTGGTTGGACTTTGAGCATCACGATATCAACTGCGCCTTTTAGATCGACGGTAAATGGATCTGCTGCCTTACGCAAAACCTCATCGCCGGCAATTTTGATATCAATTTTTAGTTTTTGCTTTAACTCGCGCAATTCTTCTACAGTCGCGCACGGTTGCTCAACATATTCAAGTGGGCCAATGTTTTCATAAATTGCTCGTAAATTTGTAACAGCATTTGCCACATCCCAATTGCCATTGACATCAATGCGAATTTTAGCTTTTGGATTTAGCGCTCTTACTCGCGCAAGTCGAGCGATATCTTCTGGAAGATTTTCTCCAACTTTTACTTTAAATGTTTGCACTCCAGGAAAAGAATTTACAATTCTCTCAATTTCTGCAAGATCGTTGAGCGCAGGGATTGTGCCGTTGACTCTTACAGAGTTGCGATAAATCTGTGGGCGAGGCTTTGTTGCAGCCTCAATAGCTGAAGACAACCATGGTGCACATTCTTTATAACCGTATTCGAGAAATGGTGAAAATTCTCCCCAGCCATATTCGCCTCTAAAGAGTGCAACTTCGCGGATATGTATTCCACGAAAATTAGTCTTTGTCGGCAATGCGACTACGCGCATTGTGGAGAAGAGTTCTTGCAACATTGATTAGGGACGCTTTGGAAATTTCTTGAAATCTGGTTCGCGGCGCTCTTTATAAGCATCGCGTCCTTCTTGTCCCTCTTCTGTCATATAAAAGAGAAGCGTTGCATCACCAGCAAGTTGTTGCACGCCGGCAAGACCATCGTCGGCTGCATTCAAACTTGCTTTGAGTAAACGAAGTGCCAATGGAGAATTGCGTAACATTTCGCGACACCATGAAACTGTCTCTGCTTCAAGTTCGTCAACAGGAACAACTGTGTTGACGAGTCCCATTGCGAGCGCTTCTTTTGCATCGTAGGAACGAGTCATGAACCAAATTTCACGAGCCTTCTTTTGTCCAACACTTGCGGCGAGTAATCCAGAACCATATCCACCATCGAATGAGCCAACCATCGGACCTGTTTGGCCAAAGAGTGCGTTATCGGCTGCAATGGTTAGATCGCAGACAACATGTAATACATGGCCACCGCCGATTGCCCATCCTGCAACCATTGCAACTACCGGTTTTGGTGTGCGACGAATTTGTACTTGTAGATCTAAAACATTGAGGCGACCTATTCCTTTTTTGGCAAGTGAGTCATCACCAAGGTATCCGTCATCTCCGCGAACACTGATATCGCCACCTGAACAGAATGCTTCTGTGCCTTCGCCCGTCAAAATGATTACACCGACTTCTTCATTGTCGCGAGCGAGTGAAAATGCAGATTGCAATTCAATAATTGTTTGTGGTCTAAATGCATTACGAACTGAAGGGCGGTT
>CAIZHT010000067.1 GCA_903932885.1 uncultured Actinomycetes bacterium | reverse complement strand
GCCATCATGCGCACGTGACCCATTGGAGCGATTGAACGTGCACCTAGCGCACAGTCAAATACGTCGTAGTGCTCAAGCTTTAATCCTGGTGCATCAATAACATGACCATTTGCTGCGATGAACTCAACGATCGCTTCGATTGTCTCTTGTGCATATCCAAGCTTTGTAAGAGCTGCTGGGACTGTCTGGTTAACGATCTGCATAGATCCGCCACCGACAAGCTTCTTGAACTTCACCAATGAGAAGTCAGGCTCGATACCAGTTGTATCGCAATCCATCATCAAACCGATTGTTCCTGTTGGAGCTAGAACTGAGATCTGCGCGTTGCGCCATCCATTCTTATCTCCTGTTGCCAGACATGCATCCCACGCCTTGTTTGCCTCTGTCCATACATCGCGGTCAAGAGTTGTCTCTGACTTTGCAGATGATGATGCAGATGCATGCTTGCGCATTACACGTGCGTGTGGCTTAGCGTTTTGTGCAAAGCCTGCGTATGGTCCAACAATTCCAGCAAGCTCTGCTGAACGCTTGTAGGTAATACCTGACATCAATGATGTGATTGCACCAGCAAGAGCGCGTCCACCTTCGGAATCGTATGCAAGACCTGATGCCATAAGAAGCGCACCAAGGTTTGCGTATCCGATACCGAGCTGACGGTAAGCCTTTGTTGTGTCACCGATCGCCTCTGTTGGGAAATCAGCGAAGCAGATTGAGATATCCATCGCTGTGATGATCAGCTCTGCTGCTTTACCAAATGACTTTGCATCAAATGAACCATCAGCCTTGAGGAACTTCATCAAGTTCAGTGAAGCCAAGTTACATGATGAGTTATCAAGTGACATGTACTCAGAGCAAGGGTTTGACGCATTGATGCGACCTGTCTCTGGGTTTGTGTGCCAATCATTGATTGTGTCGTCATATTGAATTCCTGGATCAGCACACGCCCATGCAGCTTGTGCCATCTTTGTGAAGAGTGTGCGTGCATCAACGGTTTCAATAACTTCGCCAGTTGCACGAGCTGTTAAACCAAACTGCTCTCCCTTTTCAACTGCGCGCATGAAATCATCTGATACGCGAACTGAGTTGTTTGCATTCTGGTACTGAACAGAGATGATGTCTTTTCCACCTAGGTCCATGTCAAAGCCAGCATCGCGTAGTGCGCGAATCTTGTCCTCTTCCTTAACCTTGGTCTCAATAAACTCTTCAATATCTGGGTGTGAAACATCAAGAACAACCATCTTTGCAGCGCGACGGGTTGCGCCTCCTGATTTGATTGTTCCCGCTGACGCGTCCGCTCCACGCATAAATGAGACTGGACCAGATGCTGTTCCGCCGGACTTGAGAAGCTCCTTTGATGAACGGATGCGTGACAAGTTAAGTCCTGCTCCTGATCCACCCTTGAAGATCATTCCCTCTTCGCGGTACCAGTTAAGAATGCTGTCCATAGTGTCATCAACTGACAGGATGAAACATGCTGAAACCTGCTGTGGCTCTTGTGTTCCAACGTTGAACCACACTGGTGAGTTAAATGAAAAGATCTGATGCAAGAGCATGTGTGTTAGCTCGTGCTCGAAAACTAAAGCGTCATTATCTGTTGCAAAGTACCCGTGCTCTTTTCCTGCCTTTGTGTAGGTAAGAACTACGCGATCGATTACCTGCTTCAAAGACCACTCGCGGTTTTCTGCACCAACAGCGCCACGGAAGTACTTTGTTGTAACGATTGTTGAAGCATTTACCGACCATGTATCTGGATACTCAACACCGCGTTGTTCGAAAACAGTCTCGCCCGTTCGCCAGTTCTGCTGCACCACATCACGGCGCTCCCACTTCACTTCATCGTATGGGTGCACACCTTCATTTGTGTAGATGCGTTCGATCGTCAAGCCCTTACCCTTAAGAGTGTTGTGGGCCTTGATTTTCGCTGGTCGGTTGATGACCGTCTCTGACATATGTATTTCCCCGTCTTCTAGTTAGTTCTTAATTTTTGTGGTGCGGTATTACTTTTTTCTGTGTTCTTTGATTCTGAAGCAATTGGGGAATTGCTTGAAGGCAGAGCGCGGAGAAGAGCGATCTCACCTTCGAAATCTTCAAGGGAGGCAAAGTTACGGTACACAGATGCATAACGTAAGTAGGCCACCTCATCGAGCTCTCGGAGTGGCGCAAGGATTGCCATGCCCACCTCTTGTGCCTCGATCTCTGCCTGACCTGTGCGGCGAAGGGTCTCTTCTACGCGCTGAGCAAGCAAAACTAAATCGTCCTCATTAACGGGACGTCCCTGGCAGGCTTTACGAACACCCACCAAGACCTTCTCGCGGCTGAAAGG
>CAIZHT010000066.1 GCA_903932885.1 uncultured Actinomycetes bacterium | reverse complement strand
TCCATCAAGGCGATCAATCTCGACGCCAGATTGAGAACCATATTTTTCTTCGATTTTTTTCATCTCTGCAGGAGCATCTGATACAACTGAATTAATTTCACCACTTGATACATAGCGTTGATATGGCTTTAGTATTTTTGATATTGATACTTTATTCGATCCAAGTGCTGCAATTGCATGCAATGCTGCTAGCGCTCCAGAATCCGCGCGCCAAAAATCTTTGAAATAAAAGTGCCCTGAATGCTCTCCACCAAATATTGCTCCACTATCAGCCATCATCTTTTTGATATATGAATGACCAACTCGACTTCGCAATCCTGTGCCGCTATTTTCTTCAATAACTTCGAGAACAGCTCTAGAAGAAATTAAGTTATAAATTATTGTTGACCCTGGTACGCGTGCTAATTCTCTTGCTGCAACTAGGCACGTGAGGTCAGAAGGATTTACGGTCTCACCGTTCTCATCTACTAAGAAGCAACGATCGGCATCACCATCAAATGCCAATCCTAAATCGGCATTATGCTTCTTTACTGCCTTCTGTAAATCTCGAAGGTTCTTTGGATCTATGGGGTTTGCTTCATGATTTGGGAAAGTTCCATCAAGTTCAAAATATAATGGGATTAGTTCTACATTGAGGCGTTCAAATATTGCAGGAGCTGTATATCCAGCCATTCCATTTCCAGCATCAACAACAATTTTGAGTCGACGCATCTCTGATATATCTACTAAAGATAATAAATAATCGACATAATCCGTGAGCATCTCAACTTCTTTTTCAACTCCCATGGAGCGGATATACATGGGCGAACCTTGGCGTACAAAGTTTTCAATCGCTAGCAATCCAGATTCTTTACCAATTGGACGAGCTCCACTGAGACACAGCTTTATACCGTTGTATTCAGCTGGGTTATGACTTGCGGTAAACATGGCTCCAGGAAGATTGAGTTTTCCTGATGCAAAGTACAACATATCTGTTGATGCTAATCCGATTCGATTTACATCTAATCCTTGAGAAGTGACTCCTGCTGAAAATGCATCTGCCAGAACTGGAGATGACGGACGCATATCTTCACCAATTACTACTGATCCAGGTTCGCGTTCTTGCTGTAAGAATCGAGCAAATGCAACTCCAGTTGCAAAAGTGAAATCTGGTGTTATTTCAGAATCAACTAAACCGCGAATGTCATATGCTTTAAATATTGCAGGAATCTGATGAGCGCTCATTATTAGTAATTGGTTGGCACGGCGCGCAAGTGACCGCGTCGACCAATATTAGATTGCACATTCGAATTGGTAGAACTTGATTCATCCGTTGTATTTGTACTTGCTGCTTCACGCACCGCATCTGCAATGACCATGAGATCATCGTCGGTAGGTCCACTCACATCTTGATTAATCTCTTGTCGTATGACATTCCACCCCTGCGGAACGGTGAGGCGCTGGCCATGGGATACACAAAGATCATATGAATGTGGTTCAGAAAATGTAGCAAGAGGGCCAAGCACTGCAGTTGAATCTGCATAGATATAAGTAAGGGTCATAGTTGCTGCGGAGCGACAACTCACTCGCGAACAACTTCTACCTAACTTTGCCTGTGACGCCATACCTCAAAGATTAGTGGGGTGGCCGATTATTAGGGATTCAAGACACGAATATTAGAAAGTGGAATTGATGCTTTTGTAAGAATGCTTCCAGGGGTCAATGGAATATATCCATAACCATTCACAGAGCTAACTAAGGCTCCCCCTGTGACTCCCTTGCTTGTCTGAGCGATTGTTACTACTCGTGCATTATTTGGCACTCGCCACGTTGCAATATCGCTCGCCTTTACACGAGCAATCTTATGTTTTCCATTTGAGAATCGTGTATCAAGAGTGACGTCAATTTTATCCCCCGCAAATACAAACAATGGAGTCAGTCCAGAGACTGCTATGGACATTTCTTGCAGTGGCGATGCAGGTGTACTCCACAGAAAATCACTTCGGCCCGAAACCACGACTCTTGAAAAGATTGATGACACAACTGGTTCATCTGAAGTTATGCGAAGAGCAAATGCGCGTGCTGGAACATCAGGTACGATCTTAAATTCTGTAACAAGCCCTTTTTTGATCACGCGTTGATTTAGTCCAACTGGAATAAATCGTCCATCAGCAGATAAAACTTCTGCGGTGATTCTTGCATCAAGTTGACCCGGTGCAAGAACGCGAAGCGTGTATTCAGCTTTTGCACTTCTGTTATTTCTTGGAATTTGATTTGGTATCGCAGGTATGACTTGTACCTTTGCAACATCTTCAACAGAATTGACCATATCTCCACCCAGGCCGCGTAATCCTTTACCGCGTTCATCAACTACAAAGGCATTGATGCGACCTGCACGAGCTGAAACATTTATTACTAACTTAGATTCACCTGGCGCAAGTGAATCTAAGCCTTGAACACTATATGAGCGTGCAGGAATTGTTAGAACTTTAATCGCTTGTGCACCCGATTCACTCCACACGGAAACATCGATGATTGCCTCGCTCAAACCGCTATTTACTATTAGTAGTCGGCCTTTACTAGTGATATCGGCAGTGCCTCCAACAAACCATTGTGAAGAAATTGGCCCGGAACAAATTGTTCCCCCGGCCCAACTTCCACTTCTGCTCTGCCAGATTGTTGGTGTAATGCCTACTGCATCAATGAGAACTGCATCTTTAGTTATTGGAAGTCGAGCAAATCCAGTAGGTGACATCGTTGTTTTCTTGCTTGCCACATATCGATACTGTGTTTTCTTGCCCGAAACAGAAACTTGTGAAGCTAAACCGGGAAGAGTTGGTGGACAGACAACAACTGGATAATTCTTGGTAAAACCGCTTGAGAAAACTGAATTATCTAGATAATTACTGCTGACTAGAACTATGGCCAGAAGCGAGATAACGATTGCTGGGCGGCGTAGTTTCATGCAAGTTCTTTCTCGGAAATTTGAGATTTACGACGTCCGGCCGGAAGAGCAAGAACGATCACACTGACAAGAAAGATGAACTGCAGCGACAGTAGGCCTCGACGAGTAGTTCCGTCATGAATGAGTGAAAACTCACCACCTGAAAGTGCCGTAAATGTTGGTAGCCCATTTTCGTTTTTACTTCGCTCTAAATATTGCCCATCTTTGAGCACTCGCCACGAGCGACTGAAATTTTCGGTCAGTGTGAGCGTTCCTGGTCCAGGTAATGATGTTCGGACACCGATTTCTCCACTTTCCAAGTTCTGACGTTTTCCATTTGAATCGGTGAAAATTAATCTGCCGGTCGCACCTGAAACTTTCCAGATAATTCCAGCATTCGTTGCTGATGTGCGGGTAAATCCACCCAAACCATCTATGGCACGGATAACTTCTTCACTTGCAGGATTTTTCACAAATACATATTTGATTCCAAAGCGAGAGAGAAGATCACTCGTCGATAATCCGGATCCATCGATTAGATCTCTTACTGCTGTATCAATGGCAGAGACGGTATTGGGAGAAACATCTGGGTCACCTAAGAAGAGTTCCCTCCCCCTTGATATGGAGAACTGCAATTCTTTCTCTCCATTTGCTCTTACCTGACGAATAACTAGAGTCTTTGTGCTTTTTTCTACACCTAGGAATGCAGGAATCACAGTGGCTTTATTGCTTCTCACTGTCGAGTCTGCGCCGGCGCCTGCTGTCCAAAAAATCGCACCTGTTCCATAAAGTGCGGTGACAACGAGTAAGAGCGCTGCCAAATAGTGCCTGTGGTGCACATGAGATGCTCTCAGTACTTCTCGCAATTTATCCAGAATAATCACGGCACAAATTCCTGAAGCGAGTGTTGCACACGCGATAAAAGTTCCAACCCAAATCTTTACTGTTGAAGAATTGCCGTGTACAGAAATTGAAAGCGATGATAAAAAGGTTCCTGCAAGCAAAATTACAAATCCAACTTCAGCAACTTTTCTTGCGCTACTTGAAGAAAAGAGAGCAATGAGAAGAATGAGCAATATTGGGCTAATGATCCACCAAGGTATTGAGCCCGATCCGCCCGGATTTCCAATCACTGCAAGATTTGGTCCTCCACCAGCTAAAGAAATGCCTGGCTCACTGAGAAAACGTACCGGGTGAAGAATTGCTTCGAAAGAATATGGTGAATTGATTAAAAATGGAGCAATAAGCAAGGCAAGACGTTTCTTGAGGCGATCCCTGAAAGAAACATTCTTTTTATAGTCTCTAGCAATGGAATAAGCCACAAAGAAAATCGCGATAACAAAAAATGAGAGCGAGAACGCAAAGATTACTGCTGCGAGTAAGGAGATAGCCCAAATACGTCGCCAGGAGTATTGATCAATACTCTCCCAATTTCTAAGAGTCATAACGAGCAGCGGTAAGAGGATAATTACAGTGATGGTTCCAAGTCGTCCAGAATTTATCGATGCAATTGAAACGGGTGAGATTGCATAAAGAAGTGCGCATACAGTTGCAAGCCACTGGTTCTTAGTAAATTGTGCGAATAGGTGAAAACTCGATATCACCATGAAGAGGGGCGCTAGAAGAAAGAAGAGGGTAATAAATAGTCCACTTTTTCCAAAGAGTATGGACGAAAATGCTGCAACTATCGCAACCCATGTTGGTGAAGCGCTAGTACTTCCCATTCCTACCTGATGCCATGATTCAAGGTAACTGCGCCACAAGTCCATAGCGCTCTGCGGGGTTGCAGGCAATGCACCACCTACTAATGAACCAAATCGATTACGCGACCAAATGATTGCAAAGAAAAGAATCAGGAGTGTTGCCAATAGTTGTGGTTTTCTAAAAAGCGAACTCCACTTTGTATTTGCTATTGGAACCAATAGATCTTCATCTTCATTTATTTCAATGGATGCAGAACTTGGCTCTGTCGTAGTTGGTAATAGTCGCTCACGGATTGATTCTGCGATATTGCTCGCTGATAGCCTCAATTGTGACCAACGCGGTGGAATATAAGAAGCCACTACTCGCGCAGAAATCATTCGAGTTTTCTTGCGTGCTTTACGTGCACTAAGAATTGTGTCCGGTCGGATTAGTAGCGTTGTAACCGCTAAGAGCTCATCGCCTGCATAACCAGGTAATTTTGCTATGAGATAAACCAGTGCGCGGCCGATGGCAGAACCTAAAAGTTGTAGAGAGAGCCACGGCAGGAGCCACCACGAAGAATTTGCAAGCAAAACATATGCCGCATTTCTGCGATCAAGTAAGAGAGGTCTATGTAGGAGCGCACCATCAACATCGATTGATCGCCGCTCTGTTGCTGATGCTTGTGCATGAAATGCCACTGCTTCAGTAACCACTATGACTGAGTGTCCAGCTACTCGAGCGCGCCATCCAAAGTCAACATCGTCGCGAAACAATGCAAGCTCTGAATCAAATCCACCAAGTTCTTCAAATACATCTCGCCGAATCAAAGCGCCTGCAGTGCTGACAGATAAAACTTCACTTATGCCATCGCGTTGTCCTTGATCGTATTCGTTTTTTTCAAGTCCAGTCCAGCGAGCGCCATTACCAGCAATGCTGACGCCAACTTCCAATAAATGTGTTCGGTCATGCCAACCAAGTAATTTCGGTCCTGCCATTACAACTTGAGGGCGATCAATAACAGCCTCTAGCAATTTCTCGAGTGCAGTTGGCGTTGGTGCGCAATCGTCATGCAATATCCATAACCATTCGTGGGCACCAGAAACACTTGCAGGAAGTTTTTCAACTCCCAGTTGTATTGCATTACCAAAACCCAAATCACGAGCGGCAGTGAGAGTCGGAATTCTTGCACCCTTGAGAAGTTTGGGTGATGCATCAATTGAACCTGTATCGATTGCAATGATTTGATCAACGCTTCTACTTTGCGATGCAATCGATGCAACAACTTCAGGTAACCACAATGCACCATCGTGAACAACCAGAATTGCAGTTACGCGATGTAAATCATTCGCGATTTTTTCGGCCATAATCTTTAGCCTTTCGGCTAAGTGCCTATGCTGATCGGCGCTTTAGACGACGACGTTCGCGTTCGGAGAGTCCACCCCAAATACCGAAACGTTCATCGTGAGCAAGTGCATATTCCAAACATTGAGAACGAACATCGCATGAAAGGCATACGCGTTTTGCTTCGCGAGTGGAGCCACCTTTTTCTGGGAAGAATGCTTCTGGATCTGTTTGGGCGCAGAGGGCGCGCTCTTGCCATGAAAGCTCAATGCTCTCGCCACTCTCTAATTTGATAGTTGGTCCAGTAGTAATACCTGCTTGGGGATTAGCTTCAGGTCGGATCGGCATTCCGATTCTCCTTACGAGCTTTGGGCCCTTTCCCTGTTGGAAAAAACCTTCTAGAGGTGAATTACACGCTTGTAACTCCCGTAAGTCAAGTCGTAATGCAAATTATCATCAGAAAATCACGCTCAAAATCTCAAGAATTAGAGATTTAATGAAGATATTTCCCCTTTTTCGCAATAACTTCCCGAAATGTGGGAATTCTTCTCAATTCTTGTCCCCGATGCGATGAATGAATCTGTAATGGAAGCGCCCTCTTCAACAATTACATCGCTACCAATAATTGATCCATATACATTCGCGCCTGCTCTAATAATCGAGCCCGTACCTATGGCGCTAGCCCCTGAAATTGTGGCGCTGGTATCGATCTGTGCGCCATGCATAACCACTGACTCTGGTGAATGGCTCATAACCTTTGCACTACGAAGTGCAGGTGCATCCGCTAGCCCACTTACTAGATCTCGCGAGCCTTTCATGAGCGCTTTTGGAGTTCCGATATCTAACCAATAACTCTGATCCACAAAGCCGAATACTTTTTTACCCGATGAAACTAGGTGCGGAAAGGTTTCGCGCTCAATGCTCACGACTGTATTTGGTGCAATTTCATCAATGACGGATGGACTAAAAACATAACATCCAGCATTGATTGTATTGGTTGGAGGATTTTCCATTTTTTCAAGGAACGCGGTTACTCGTCCATTTGAATCCATCGGTACGCATCCATAAGCACGAGCATCATCAACTTTAGTCAGGTGCAATGTTACATCTGCACTGTTTTTTTCATGAAAATCTATTTGACCACGCAAATTATGTGAACTCAGCACATCGCCATTGAATATGACTATGGATTCATCCCTGCCAAGCAAATCTGCAGCATTGCGAATAGCTCCACCAGTTCCGAGTGGTTCTTTTTCAACGGCATAAAGCAATTTCATTCCAAATTCAGATCCATCACCGAAATATGGAATGAAGACCTCTGATAAATATGAAGTGGCTAAGACAACTGTTGTAATCCCTGCACTTTTTGCCATAGCGAGTTGATGCTCAGTAACTGGTAAGCCCGCCACTGGCAGCATTGGCTTGGGAGTATGTCGAGTCAGTGGCATGAGGCGTGTGCCAAAGCCTCCCACTAGAAGAATTCCAACTGCCATGACTATTTCACTGCGCTTTCAATTCGCGCAACTGCATCAGCGATTTGTTTATCCGTTGCGGTAAGTGCAACTCGGATGTGAGAGGCACCTTTTTCGCCATAAAATGAACCTGGCGTTGCCAATATTCCTAATTCAGCTAGCCAGCCAACACTCTTCCACGCATCTTCATTTCGAGTACACCAGATATACAGACCTGCATGTGAAAATTCAATTGTAAAACCAGCCTTCGCAAGTGCTGGCATCAGTACGGCTCGACGATTGTTATATCTCGCGCGTTGTTCGCCAACATGTTTCTCATCACTCAGTGCTGCAACCATTGCATTCTGTACAGGTAGAGGAACCATCATCCCCGCATGCTTGCGGAACTCGCGGATGGTTGCGATTAGATTCGAATCACCGATGAGGATTGCGCCTCGATAACCAGCCATCGATGATCGCTTCGAGAGTGAATGAACGGCGAGTAGATTTGTATTCTTACCTTTTGCAATAGCAAGTATTGAGCGCCCTTGAGCGGAATCACCAAAATCTAAGTAACACTCATCTGAGGCTAAAACTGAATTATTCTTTTGAGACCATGAGATTGCACTGGCAATTTCGCCATCAGAATGCACTTGCCCAGTTGGATTTGATGGAGAATTTATCCACGCTAAATCAGCCTCAGGCCAATTTTCTGCATCAATAGGAACTGTGATTGCTTGTGCGCTAGCAATAATGGCACCAACGTTATAGGTCGGATATGCAACTTCTGGAATCAAGACTTTTTTTGATTCTAATATTGTTGGAAGCCATGCAACTAATTCTTTAGAGCCAATGAGAGGCAAAACATCAAAGTCGCCAGTTGCACCTAAGTGATTGAGTGCCCAACTTTTCATCGCTTCGCGTAATTCTGGAGTTCCAGCCGTTACTGGATAGCGCGGAGAATTTGAAGATTCGCGAAATTTGCTCTGGATAAATTCTGGAGTTGAATCAACGGGAGTACCTTGCGAAAGATCGATAATTCCACCTGCATGTCCTCGCGCAATCTCACCGTACGGTGCGAGTGCATCCCAGGGGAAATCTGGAAGTGAGGAGCGCAAAAACTTTTACTCGCTCTTGGGTGGAAGTGCAATTACCTCTGAGTGGTCACTATTGACGAGGCCAACTTTGCCCGCACCACCTGGTGAGCCAATCTCAACGAAGAATTCGGTATTGACCTTTGTGAAATCTTTCCACTGTGATGGCACATCATCTTCGTAATAAATCGCTTCAACTGGGCACACTGGCTCGCAGGCACCACAATCAACACATTCGTCAGGTTGGATGTAGAGCATGCGATTACCTTCGTAGATACAGTCCACAGGACATTCTTCGATGCAAGATTTATCTTTTACATCGACGCATGGCTCGGCAATCACGTAGGTCACGGTAGGGCTCCTTCATCCATAGTAAATAACTCCCTGATTCTAATCACAAAGTAGAAGAAGGTGCGAGATGAGGCTGGGCGATTATCGTTATCCCATGAAGTGGACTGGTGCTACGGGGTTGATGGATCACATTGGTAAGCGCCTTACTATCCGTCTGCACGAAGCCAGTGGTGGCTACAGAGATATTGTCGGAATTCTGGAATCGCCATCAACGCTTCGCCACAAAGATGGACGCGAAATCACTTTCTCTCAGAATGAGATTGCGATTTACCGCGAGATTATTCCCCTTCCAGAAAGTGCCGGGAAAGGTGCGCCGCTTTCCATTCGAATAATTGAACTTGAGAAATTACTCAATTCAACATGGAGCGCAACCGAACAGATTATGCATGGGCAATGGCTTTTTCGCGCAAGCGGCAAATACACCATGCGTGCTAATTCAGTATTGCCACAAGGTGCTCCCCCTTTTGGGCAACCAGAAAAAAACATTGAGGAAGCAGTCAATGATGTAGTCACTTTTTATGTAGATCGCGATCTTGAGCCAATATTCCATCTGCCCTTACCGTTATACGAAGAGTTATTCAATTATTTATTAGCGCACGGATGGAAAGAAAAGCTCAGGGCGCAAGTCCATGTTATTGACATACCAGAATCAGATATTCATTCAGATTTAGTTCTTGAAGTTAGCGACACATGCAATTCTGAATGGCTTTGCGTCCAAGGCGATGAAAAATTATTGGATCTTATGGATAAAACCCAAGCGCTTTACTATATTTTGAAAAAGCAGAACACTCCTGTTGCTGTTCTTCGGGCAGGAATACGCGATGATTGGGCGGTAATCTCACGATTATTTGTAAAGCCTGAATATCGTGGACTCAAACTTAGTCAGGAATTAATGATTCTGGCATTTCGCAATCTTCATGCAGCTGGAATTAGAAAAGCAGCACTTCAAGTCGATATCTCTAATGCGCCAGCAATTGCTCTTTATAAAGGCTTAGGTTTTAGACAACATCATGAATATTCTTATGTAGTGCGAAATAGCGAGTCTTGATATGCGACTTTCCATGTATGACACTGCAAGTCGAGAAGTTCAAGAAATTGCACCAGGTAAAGACTCTATTTCGATGTATTGCTGTGGACCTACTGTCTATAGAGATGCCCACGTAGGCAATCTGCGCACTTTCATACTCTCGGATTTGATACAACGGACTCTCAAGCTTCAAGGATCTTCAGTAAAGCTAATTCAAAACATCACTGATGTTGGCCATATGGCCGATGATGTAACTGTTGAAGACAAAGTATTGCAGCAAGCTAAAAAAGAGAATATCGATCCCTTTGATATTGCACGCAAATATGAAGCGAAATTTCATCAAGATTTAGCACTTCTCAATATCGAACCTGCCGCTAAATATCCGCGTGCGAGTGAAACTATTGACTTGATGCAAGAAATGATTGCAAAACTTATTGAAAACTCTTTTGCCTATGTTGGTTCAGATTCGAATGTCTATTTCTCGGTCAAATCATTTGCAAGTTACGGTGCAATTAGTGGAAATAAAATTGACTCTCTCCAGCCCGGGCATAGATATGAGTACACCGATGAAGGTGGAAAACTTTT
This sequence comes from uncultured Actinomycetes bacterium, assembly GCA_903932885.1. Next base: position 12,585 of record CAIZHT010000066.1, on the reverse strand, counting down.
CCATGCCGATTGGGCGCTATGGAAAAGTGCTGGAGATCGAACACAAATGATCTGGGATTCCCCTTGGGGGCCAGGATTTCCGGGTTGGCATATTGAATGCTCAGCCATGTCGATGGACCTTTTAGATAATCACGTTGATGTGCACGTAGGCGGAATAGATTTACGTTTTCCGCATCATGAGAATGAGCGAGCTCAGTCAAATGCCACAACCCAGAGTGAAAGTGTTGCACTTTGGGTACATGGAGAACATTTACTTTTCGAAGGTAGAAAGATGTCTAAGAGTGCAGGAAATGTAATCTTGCTCTCTGATATCACTGCCAGAGGAATCGATCCATTGGCACTTCGATTAGTTATACAAGAGAATCGCTATCGATCACAAATGGATTTAACGTGGGATTCGATTGAATCAGCATCGATTACTCTCAAAAGATGGCATAAAAAAATGGAACACTGGGGTTCAAGTCTGATTGTGAAAAAAGATGAGAAAATTCACTCATCGTTTATGAATGACCTTGATACACCGCGTGCCATTCAAAGATTGCGCGCTATTGAACGAGATATCTCCATGAGCGATGAAATGAAGCGTGCAATATTTCTTTATGCCGATCAAGTTCTAGCGTTGGGCCTAGATGTAGATAAATCGGTCGTGGTGTTACCTGAAAATTGCGAAGCCTTACTTGCACAGCGAGAAGTTGCACGATCTAGTAAGGATTGGGCACGAAGTGATGCGCTTCGAGATGAACTTGCAGCGTTAGGCATTCTTGTTAGCGACACTTCCCAAGGGCAAGAATGGGAATACATCTAAGGCGCTAGAGCAACTGCTGCAAAAATTGCAATAAATCCGATATTTATAAGTGCGCTACCTATTGCATCTCCTTGGATGAGAATTTCATTACTCAGCCCTGGAGTGCCGCCTCGCAGAACAATAATCACCCAGACGAATCCAGCAATAACTTTGAGATATCTTCTGCCCCATGTTCGCCCGATTGCCCAGATTCCTACCATTGAAGAAACTAGAGCAAATAGAAATCCAAAAGGTGGCAAGACTAAATGCAAAAGAATAGAACCAAGAGCTAGAAGGGCTCCAATAATTATCGAATAGATAACTCTCATCTATAAATTCACGCCTGCAAAAAGATCTGTTTCGCGTCCTTGATCGTTGAAAGGTTCTGCTTTATCTCCCAGAACAAGCGTGTAGTACTCATCTCCCCATATTTGTAATCCAAGATTATTTGAGAGTGCAAAAAAGGGACCATCCGTTGATATCTGAGTTTCATGTGCTTTCATTGCATCCAATTTATGTTGCACATAATTTCCGCCATCAATAAGAGTTGTTACAAATTTGTCATCTTTAGCAAATGGAAGATCATCTACACTTTCGGCTCCAAAGAAGTCTGAACCAAGTTCTTTCATCTTTTCAATGCCTTCAGCGAGGACAGATTTAGGCATCGTGTTCCAATAAACTTTCTGAACTTTCCATTTATCGGCAAGTTCAACTGCACGCATAGCAACGCGATGAGCTTGAATGTGATCCGGATGTCCGTATCCACCAATTTCGTCATAAGTAATGACTACATGAGGTGTTACTTCATGAATTACCTTCACAAGTATTTGAGCAGCAGTATCAAGATCTGCTTGCCAAAATACATCTGGGCGCTTATTTGGTTCGGTATCCATCATGCCGCTATCTCGAAAACTTTTGTCAGGTGCACCAAGAAATCTAAAATCAGTGATTCCAAGTGCTTGCATTGCATTAGCTAATTCAACTTCGCGATGCTTGCCTAATCCATCGTCTACTCCGCTAGCAAGATGAGCAAGGGCTGGTACTAGGACTTCACCTTCTTCTCCGCGTGTACACGTCACGAGGGTTACTTGGGCACCTAAATCTGCGTAAAGAGCCATCGTCGCTCCATTATTTATTGTTTCATCATCGGGATGTGCGTGTACTAGAAGTAGTCGATAACCCTCGTATGAAGCGCGCATATTCTTCTTTCGTTGATATTAGTAAATAGGTAGCGAAGGATCAATCTGTTTGACCCATGCGACAACTCCACCACTGACATGAGTTGCATCGCTAAATCCTGCATTCTTGAGAACAGCCAGGCATTCAGCAGATCGCACACCAGATTTGCAGTGCAAAATAATTGGTTTATCTTGCGGCAATGTGGCAAGTGCACTTCCGTCGATAAATCCTTGCTTAGGTATCAAAGTTGCGCCAGGAATTTTCACGATATCCCATTCACTTGGTTCGCGAACATCAACTAAAAAGAATTTTTCATGACTATCCATCTTCTCTTTTAGAGTCGTGACAGAGATAGTTGAATCTTTGACAGCCATCTCGGCTGCATCTGTTAGTACGCCACAAAATGCTTCATAGTCTGGAAGAAGAGCAGTCTGTGTTGGCTTATCTCCACACAATGGACAGTTAGGGTCTTTGCGAACCTTTATTTTTCGATATGACATTTCGAGTGCGTCATAAATCATGAGAGAACCAATAAGTGGTTCGCCAATACCTGTAATGACTTTGATGGCCTCTGTTGTTTGTATCGAACCAATTGATGCACACAGAACACCGAGTACGCCACCTTCTGCGCAACTTGGCACCATACCTGGTGGCGGTGGCTCTGGATAAAGGCATCGATAACAAGGTCCGTATTCGGCCCAAAAAACACTTGCCTGCCCATCAAAGCGATAAATAGATCCCCATACATAAGGTTTCTTGAGAAGTACGCAAGCATCATTGACTAAATATCGAGTTGCAAAATTATCTGTGCCATCAACAATAATGTCGTACTGAGAAAAAATCTCCATAACATTTGAAGTATCAAGACGTAATTCGTGAGTAATGACATTTACAAAAGGATTAATCTCTGCGATTTTCTCTTTCGCGCTGAGCGCTTTACTCTTTCCGATATCAGATTGCCCATGGATAATTTGGCGCTGCAAATTTGATTCATCAACGGTATCAAATTCAACAATTCCGATAGTGCCCACTCCTGCTGCAGCTAAATACATCAGTGCGGGTGATCCCAGTCCGCCTGCTCCTACACACAAGACTTTTGCATTCATAAGTCGTTGTTGTCCTGCCATAGCAAGATCAGGAATTATCAAGTGGCGGCTATAGCGACGCACCTCATCAACGGTAAGTGCTGGACCGGGAGAAACTAGCGGAGGAATTTTCATTATGCGCCATTCTGCCACGCGAAGAGTGGGCACCGCCAATTAGATAGTGCAAATGATTTGCACTTTCATTAGCGCTTTATCGCAATGTGGCTCTACCATTACCCCGATGACAAGCACACAAGAGCGCAAGGACGATATCCCAAAGGATAAAGCTCGCCTTCCCCGCGATGAGAGACGCGCAATTTTGCTCTCTGCGGCACTCGAGGTTTTTACAGCTGCTGGATATCACGCCGCTGCAATGGATGAAATTGCAGATCGCGCGGGAGTCAGTAAGCCGGTTCTCTACCAACATTTTCCATCAAAGCTTGATCTTTATTTAGCGGTACTCGATGTACATATTGATTCATTAGTTTTTGAAATTCAGAAAGCAATCGCCTCTACACCTGATAATGCAAGTCGAGTGCGTGCAACAGTTGTTGCATATTTTGCATTTATCGAAAGTGAGGGCGAAGCATTTCGTCTCCTATTTGAAAGTGATATGAGTGTTGAGCCAGCAGTGCGCGAACGTCTAACGCGAATGACATATGACTGTGCCGCTGCAGCAAGTGCCGTAATTTCAGTTGATACTGGCTTACCAAAAGAGGCTGCAATGCTTCTTGGCGTTGGAATGATTGGATATGCCCAAGTTACAGCGCGACATTGGTTAGAGCGCGATAGTAAACTCACTCGCCAGCAGGCTGTTGATTTAGTCGAAAATCTCATGTGGCGAGGTATTTCAGGATTTCCACGTAATCAATAATTTATTTGCGCACAGTGCGCGGTAATTGCAGATACTTCCCACCGATAGGATTAGCACTATGACAACTAAGAAGAGCCAAACGAGCCACAATAGCGAAGTACGTATCGCAGTTACATACGTCAGTGGCGACCTCACTTTTGAATGCCCCCTCAGCCCTGCCGATATTCGCGCTGCAGTTGCAACTGCGCTTTCTTCAGGTAAGCCACTAGAACTTACAGATATTCGCGGCCACGAAATTATTGTTCCTGCCGACAAAATTGCTTTTGTTGAAGTTGGTAATCCTGCGGCTCGTCGTGTGGGCTTCGGCGCACTCTAAGGTGAGTAAAACTTTTGCTGATCTCCCTCTTCGCCGTGAAACGATAGAAGCACTCAACACTCACGGCTTTACATCTCCATTTCCGATTCAAGAAATGGTTCTACCAATCGCACTTAGCGATGGGGATGTAATTGGGCAAGCAAAGACTGGAACTGGAAAAACACTCGCTTTTGGAATTCCACTCATTGAAAAAGTCATTGCTCCACTTGATTCGCAATGGGCTGACTTTGAGAATAAAGGTCTCCCCCAAGTTTTAGTCGTTGTGCCAACTCGCGAACTCTGTGTGCAGGTAACAAAAGATATTGATGAACTAGCCAATAATCGTGGGATTAGAACTCTTGCAGTCTATGGTGGACGAGCATTTGAGCCACAAATTGAAGCCCTTACAAATGGCGTAGAAATTGTTGTAGGAACACCGGGTCGACTCTTAGATTTATATCGTCAGGGTCAACTCAAACTCAAAGAAGTTTCTCGACTAGTACTCGATGAAGCAGATGAAATGCTAGATCTTGGATTTTTACCCGATGTAGAGAAGATATTTACCAGCACTCCAAAGCGTTCACAGACAATGCTTTTTTCGGCCACAATGCCTGGAGATATCATCGCGCTTGCACGTCGCTTCATGAATCAACCAATTCATATTCGCACTCAAGATAATGAAGATGAAGGCGCAGTGGTCTCACGCATTGAACAACATGTCTACCGTGCGCATGCCCTCGATAAGATTGAAATGCTTGCGAGAATTCTCCAAGCTGAAGGACGTGGGCCAACTATTGTATTTTGCCGTACTAAGCGAACATGTCAGAAAACTGCAGATGATCTTTTAGAACGTGGCTTCAAATCTTCAACAATTCATGGCGATCTAGGTCAGAGTGCTCGCGAAAAAGCTCTCTCTGATTTCAAAGCGGGGAAATCCGATGTTCTTGTTGCAACCGATGTTGCTGCACGCGGAATTGATATTGATGGAATTACTCACGTAATCAATTACCAATGTCCCGAAGATGAGAAGACATACGTGCACCGAATTGGTAGAACGGCTCGCGCTGGCGCAGATGGAATCGCAGTCACTTTTGTGGATTGGGATGAACTTGCTCGCTGGAAAATGATTGATGGTGCACTCGCACTTGGTTTGCCAGAACCAGAAGAGACATATTCCTCCTCCGAACACTTATTTGAAGTGATGAAAATTCCCGCAGGAACGACTGGTCGAATCAATAAAGCTAAAGCAGTTGCGGCACCTGCTAGAAAAGTAGAAGCTACTAGAAAAGCAGAGCCTGCGAAAAAGACAGAGGTAGCAAAGAAGAGTGAGCGTGTGCGAACTCGTAATAAGAAATTTAAGAGCGAAGGTTAGATTAGTTCTAGCTTCTCAAGTAAAGAATAAGCAAGTTCGCGATATGCGCCAGCAATCTCGCTTCGATTATTGAGGGTAATAACAGAACTCATTTCACTCTGCGCACTATCAACAAGTTCTGAATCAGGAATCAATGCATCTAGATATTCCATTGAATCATCCCAAGTATTGGTATCACTTCTCATTGCAACCTTGAATCCAAATACTGATTTATCAGGGGCTATTTTTCTTACCTGATTGGCACCACGGATTGAATGCAAATTAGGAGTTACTGGAATTAGAATCAAGTTAGATTCATCTATCGCCATTAATAATCTCTGATCAATGGTTGAAGGAGTATCGAGGAGAATCAAGTCGTACTCTTTAGGTAATGCTTGTAGAAATTTACTGAAAATGCCACTTTCATAAAGGCTGGAAAGGCGTGAATCAGAGGGTATGAAGTCGAATCTCTCAGCAACCGTTCTAATCTGAGATTCATTTATTGGTGCACCTTGCAAGAAATCAGTAAGAGTTGTGCGTTCATTCTCTAGCCCGAGCTGGAATGTCAATGAAGTAGATACATCTAAATCTAAGAGTAGAACTTTCTTTCCATACTCCACGCAAGCAACAGCTAATGCATGTGCTGTAGTTGTTTTACCTGTACCGCCTGCAATATTTCCAATTGCAACAACTTTACTCACGCACTCTCCTCAAGGTTCCAGCGAATACGTGCTTTTTTGAAGACCGGTGGTTCAATAATTGCCGAAGGAATAAGAGAAAGAGTTGATCTAGTTGCCTTCAGGGCAATTGATGTCGCAATTTGTGCACCAGGAAGATTCGGCCAACCATAAAGTGTTCGTGCCCATGCTGGAAGTGATGATGCGGCAAGTGTTGCAAGAGTTGCCCAAGCCGGTGCTGCAGGCGTTGCAAAGCGAACCATTTTTGGCATTGGTGGAATAGACAAAAAGAGTGCGGCCCGTTTCGCATCATCAGATGCACTCAGTTCTGGCTTAATATCGTTGAAATAATCTATGAGTTCTTGCATTGAAATTGGAACATCTGCCAATGGAATACCGACTAACTCTGCAAATATGCGCATTTGGTTTATGTAGAGATCTTTCTCTATTTCTGATAACTCTAAACCTGAACGTACTGCTGTATCTAAGAATGAATCCACCATGGCCATATGAACCCACAGCAAATGATGTGGGTCATCTAAACCCAATTTTGTATGAATCGCTCGCACGCGTGAGGCCAGTTTATTTGCTTCTTCAACTTCACCGAAAGTTATAGTTGAAACATAATCGCCTGTGCGTTGCAATCTTCCCCAAGCATCGTCTCGAAAATTCGAGTGTGCTGCCACACCCGCCATAGCAACTGGGTGCAATGCCTGCTGTAGTAAAGCGCGAATACCGCCAACTGCCATGGAAGGGTCTGAGTGAATTTTCCAAACAATTGTTGATGGAGAAAATAGGCCTGGATTAATCATGATTACGCGCTTATGAAACCACGAATTGAATCAACAATCATTTGAACTGCAATGGCTGCAAGTAGTAGTCCTGCAATTCGAGCAACAAGTGTTACTCCTGCTTCGCGGATTACACGCAAAATTGTTGTTGAGGAAAGAAGTGCTAACGCAATAACTACATGGACTGCAACTACAGCGACAATGAGACCAATGACGTAGGGGGTTGTTGTTGCCTCTTGAACAAAGAGCATTGTCGCAACTATGGCGCCAGGTCCTGCCAGTAATGGAGTGCCAAGAGGCACGAGTGCAACATTCGCATTTTCAGATTTCGAATTTTCGCTACTACGTCCTGTCAAAAGTTCAAGTGAGATGAGTAAAAGTAAAAGTCCACCTGCACCCTGAAGGGCTTCAATAGAAACATTGAGATAGGAAAGTATCAATCGGCCAAATAGCGCAAAGACTGAAATGACAAGTAGTGAAACTAAGGCAGCTTGGACTGCGAGTTGTCGGCGAACTTTCGCACTTTTATCTGCAACCAAACTAAGAAATATTGGAGTTGCACCTGGTGGATCCATAATTACTAGCAGGGTCACGAAGGATTGAATGGTGAAAGTAATGGCGCTAGCTTGGGCAAGATTCACGCTTTCACCACCCTTCGTTGATCAGATTCTGATTCTAGTCGATGCCATTGTTCTGGGCTCGTCCAATTTTCAGCTAAAGAATTCATCTTTCCTGTACCGTGATAATCACTTGAACCTGTAATTACCAAGTTTTTTTCAATTGCAATCGCACGTAACATTTCACGCTCTGCTGGACTATGGTCTCGGTGATCAACTTCTATGCCATTGAGCCCAGCATCGCAAAGTTCGTCAAAATCTTCACTGACAAGAATTTTTCCACGAAGAGATGCAAATGCATGTGCAATGACAGATACTCCCCCTGCCGCATGAATTGCTCTAATTGCTTCAACAGGAGTTGGTGCTGCGTGTGAAACATAGAATCTAGATTCGTTATTGAGAAGTCCTTGGAACGCTTCATCCCGTGAAGCGATAACTCCATTTCTTACTAGTGCATCTGCTAAATGTGGACGGCCAAGTGTTGCTCCGATTGGCTTTACTGCCTCAACATCTTCGAGAGATATGTTTATTCCTTCAGCACGCATGAGCTCAACCATTTTGCGCATTCGTGGAATTCGTCCATCTCGCGTCTCTTCCAAGAGAACTTGCATCGCTACATTAGTTTCATCGAAGAGAAGTCCGAGCATATGAACGCTTATTCCATCATGTGTGAGACATGAGATTTCAGCGCCGAGGACTAACTCTAAGTCACCGCGCAATGCTTGTCGTGCTTCATTCCAACCCGAAGTTGTATCGTGATCTGTAATTGCTAGGACATTGATTCCTTGCGATAGCGCTTTATTTATTAATTCTCGAGGCGTATCAGTGCCATCACTGCATGTGGTGTGGGTATGTAGATCAATCATTTGCTTGCGCTCGATCAACTCGAGTTCGTAATACAACAAGTACACATCCGATAAGAATAAGAGCAATCCCAGGAATAATCCCAAGAGGCGGTTTTTGGTCAAGCCACCATACGGCCAGAATTGAACTGACTGGAACTTCAAAGAAGACTATGAGTGATACAACTGCTGGGGATACTCTCTTTAGTGCTGCATTGAACATTGTGTGACCAAGAATTTGAGCACCGAGTATTAGCCCAAGAACAATCCACCATTGTTTTGCAGTGAAATGTAAAATCTCATTACCCGCAATTATTGCCATGGGCAGCGCAGTTATGGCACAAACAAAGTAGCAGATAGTTGTATACGTACTCGTTTCAATTGTTCGTTGAGCTTTAGAACCAGCCATCATGTACAAGGCTGCAAGAGCAGCTGAAATCAAGGCAGCAATATCACCCAAAAAACTTCTCAGAGATATCTGTAAATCAATTCCAGAGATAAGTAGTACGCCTGCGAAACTAACAATCATTCCAAACCATGCTCGAGATGGAATATGTCCGCCACTCATTTTTACAAAGAGAGCGGCAAATATTGGCTGTAGTGCAACAATCGCAGTTCCTGCAGCAACAGTTGTCATTCGCATTGCCAAAAAGAATCCATAGAAATGTAGCGCGAGAATGACACCGGCAATCGCCGCCCATTTGATACCTTCACGATGACTCTTCAAACGTATATGTCGTATGGCAAATGGAAGGGTAATGAGAGATCCGCCAAGATTTCTCCAAAAAATTAAAGTAAGCACAGGCATAGAACTCATCGCAATAAGGGGGCCTGAGGTTCCAATTCCTACGATTCCAAGACCTAAGCGAATGAGATCCGGGCGAGCAGGGATGGCAATGTGGTTATCTCTTGCGTGAGGCGCCATGGGGTAACGGTATCTATTGCTTGTCACTAATACGAAAGCGAGAGTTCATCTTTAGAGGTTACCCTTAGCCTATGAGCGGAAACTTGATAAAACGAGTATTTCTCGCCCGTCTTGCAGGCACGGCGGTCTTTGACCCCAATGGTGATCCAGTAGGTAAGGTGCGAGATGCTGTCGCGACCCTTCGTTCAAATAATCAACCACCACGAATTCTTGGTTTAGTTGTTGAAGTTCCACTGCGCCGAAGAGTATTTGTACCAATTACTCGAGTCACATCTATTGAAAGTGGAACTGTTGTAATTACTGGATTACTCAATATGCGCCGCTTCGATACACGTGCGGGTGAGTTATTGGTTCTCGGAGAATTAGTAGACCGTTCCATCACACTTGTTGACTCTGACGAAAAAGTAATTGTTGAAGATATGGGAATGGAACAAAACCGCACTGGTGACTGGCTAATTACAAAAGTTCACATTATGCGTAAAGGACATGGCCTGCGTCGCAAAGGAGCGACTTCTACAGTTGCGTGGGAAGAAGTCACTGGGTTTGCATCACACGAACCAAATCAAGGTGTCACAACTCTACTTTCAACATTGTCCAATCTTCGCGCTGCCGACCTTGCTGCAGTACTTCAAGATCTTGCACCAAAACGTCGTGTAGAAGTTGCTGGTGCACTCAACGATGAGCGACTTGCAGATGTATTGGAAGAAATGGATGAGAAGAGTCGAGTAGAACTCCTTGCAGAGTTAGAAGGCGAACGTGCTGCAGATGTTCTTGGTGAAATGGATCCTGATGATGCTGCAGATTTGCTCCGTGAAGTTGGAGCCGAACGCGCACAAGCCCTCATTGATTTGATGGAACCAGAAGATGCTGAAGATGTACTTCGTCTTATGAATTATGAGGACTACTCCGCTGGCGGAATGATGACGACTGAACCAATTATTTTGAGTGCTGATTCAACAGTTGCTGACGCCCTTGCTGCGGTGCGACAAAGCGAGATTTCACCAGCACTTGCATCGCAAATTTTTATTTGTCGCCAACCGCTAGAAACACCAACTGGTCGCTTCATCGGTATGGCGCATTATCAACGCTTATTGCGCGAACCACCTTCAACACTTCTCGGTTCTATCGTCGATACAGATACACAGGGCCTCAATCCTGATGCAACGCTCAATGAAGTTTCGTCATATTTAGCAAGCTATAACTTGCTTTCAGTGCCCGTTGTTGATGCAAATGATCGTCTGCTCGGTGCAGTTACTGTCGATGACGTTCTTGATCACTTATTGCCAGAAAACTGGCGCCATGATCATCGTGAAACTTCACGTACACAAGTAAATATTGCTCAATTAGAGAAGGAGGGCGCACACAATGGCACGCAATAATCAATTAGATACTCCACGCGAAACACGCCGTTCCTTGCGACCAAATTTTGATCCTGAAACTTTTGGTCGTTTGTCAGAAAATTTCGCGCGATTCTTAGGAACAGCTCGTTTCTTGGTGTACATGACATTCTTCGTAGGATTCTGGGTGCTTTGGAATACTTTGGCGCCAATGAGTCTGCGATGGGATACATATCCATTTATTTTCTTGACGCTCATTCTTTCACTTCAGGCATCCTATGCAGCCCCGCTTATTTTGCTTGCACAAAATCGTCAAGCAGATCGTGATCGTATTCAACTCAATGAAGATCGTGCTCGAAATGATAGAAGCATCGCAGATACCGAATATCTAACACGTGAATTAGCAAGTCTGCGAATTTCACTAGGTGAAGTTGCCACACGTGACTTTATGCGAAGTGAAATGGCCGAGCTTCTTGAAGAGATGATCAAAGAATTACGTAGCAAGCCCCAGTCGAACTCCTAACAAGGATTTACTTCTAACAATAAGTTGATCTGTAATTTCATTAATCACGATTGCTGCTGCGGATTCTGGGTGTTCTGCGACAACTGGCTTACCTGAATCTCCGCCAGTACGAAGATCGGGACTAAATGGAACCTTTCCAAGTAATGGGACATTGGTTCCAACTAATTCTGAGAGTCGACGCGCAGTCTCTTCGCCACCACCTGTACCAAAGAGGGAAATAGATTCACCGCAGGTGGGGCACGGAAATGCAGACATGTTTTCGATTACTCCAACAACATGTTGTTTCATTTGATGAGCGATTCTTCCTGCTCGTTCAGCAACTTCAGCTGCTGCAACTTGTGGCGTCGTCACAACTAATACTTCTGAAGAGGGAATAAGTTGGCCTAGAGATATTGCTAAATCACCTGTTCCTGGTGGTAGATCAATTAGAAGTAAGTCGAGGTCGCCCCAATATGCATCAGAAAGGAGTTGTTCTAATACCTTATGTAGAAGAGGGCCGCGGTATGCAACAGCATCGGAGCGTTCAGGCTTGAACATTTCCATCGAAACAGTCTTGACTCCATAGGACTCGAGTGGAATGAACATCTGATCAATTGCAGTTGGTCGTTGGTTCATCAAGCCCATCAAACGCGGAATTGAGTGTCCATAAACATCAGCATCAAGAATTCCAACTCGCAAACCCTTGTTTGCTGCAGCGATAGCTAAATTACACGTCAATGAGGATTTACCCACTCCGCCTTTTCCGGAGGCAATACCTAACACACGAGTAAGTGAGTCGGGTTGGGCAAAGGGAATGAATTTCTCTCGTCCACCACGAAGTAATTTCTTTACATTATTGCGTTGCTCCTCAGACATCACTCCAAAATTCAAAGAGATGCTTTCAACTTCCTTGACGGCCTGCACAGCCTTGGTGATATCTGTACGCAATCGGTCCTGCATCGGGCATCCAGAAATTGTTAGTAAAATCGTGAGAGTTGCAACGCCTTTGTCGAATGAGACTGCCTCAACCATACCTAATTCAGGGAGCGCGCGATGAAGCTCAGGATCTTGAACCGTTGCTAGAGCTGCATGTATCTGTTCAACAATTGTCATAGAAGATCAGGGTCGATCTTTGCAGTAATTTTCTTGGCACCTGGTTTTTGATTCTCATCCAGCGCATCTGCCAACTGCTTCTTTATAAAAGTCTTCGGATTCAAATCAGCAGGCTGTAAGTTTTCAAATCCTGGCCCTAGATTTTCACGTAGTTCAGTTGTAGCAGTTTGTGAAAGTGCTCGTAATTTCTTGACCATTTTTGCAGCTTGAGAG
>CAIZHT010000065.1 GCA_903932885.1 uncultured Actinomycetes bacterium | reverse complement strand
TGCTGGTAAGAATAATCAACGCGGATACTGGGTCGATATCACTGGCAAGAAAGTCTTATGGCGCGATCTTGATACGAATAAAACTGGTGAGTATTCAGTAGATGAAGAGATTGGCTTTGTAATCCCTCGCGCAGATGGCGGAGAATTGATCGGTACAACATCAGGTCCATTTTTGCGAGATACCGATGGAACCATGCACGCCCTGCCTAATCGTGTTGATGTTGATGGCGCGGGCGAAAAATTTCCTACTCGCTGGAATGATGCAAAAGTTTCTCCCAATGGTGATTTATGGCTAGGAACATTGACGGCTGATTTCACTCCTGGTGAATCCGCGCTATATCGACTAGATAGCGATGGCTCACACATGGAGCGAGTTATTAGCGACGTAACTTTGAGTAATGGTCTTGATTGGAGCAATGACGGTAAGACCATGTATTACATCGACACTATGAAATTCACAATTGATTCTTTTGATGTTGAAGGTAAGAAAATTACAAATCGAAAAGTACGCTACACAGCTAATCCCGATGAAGGCTTTCCTGATGGAATGTGTGCGGATAATCAAGGTGGATTTTGGGTTGCATTTTGGGGAAGTAGCCAAGTTCGTCGACTTGATGAGAACTTCAAAGTTAGTGAAATCATTTCAGTGCCCGCAAAGTTTGCATCATCTTGTGCATTTATTGGACCAGATTTAGATATTTTGATGATTACAACTGCTCAATCTTCAGGACGCATGGGAGATCCATTTGATGACGGAGAGCATGCGGGAAAGACATTTATCTGCAAGCCAGGTGCTACAGGGCGCGCAACTGCGAGTTTCGCCCGCTAGATTCGAGGATCTATATGGATCTTTGGTCCATCGCCAGCACCAGCTGGTCGCTTACCTAAGAAGATATCGCTTACTTGCGACAAAGAAATAGTTGCGGCAATAAGTGGACGAGGATCTACTTTTCCACTGGCATATAACTCAATTGCGCCAGCTAATCCGGGCGAACCAGAAAGTATTCCAATAACTGTGACATCAGCAAGTGTAATTATTCGAGAATCAACATAACTTGCCTCACCTGCAATACCGATATAAACAATGCGCCCACCAGGTTCAACAGTACTCACTGCTAATGCAGGTATATCAGGATCATTTGTTGCATCGATTACAGCATCAAAACCTGTAGGTAATTGTGGAATCTCTTTACTTGTATTTTTGATTCCAATTTTTTTAGCAAGTGCAATTGTATGTTCATTGCGCCCAACTAAATAAACATTGGCTCCCACTGCTTGCGCAAAGAGAGCAGTGAGTAAGCCAATTGTTCCTGTGCCCCAAATAAGAATGTTTCTGCCAGGTCCAGCAAGTGCTGCCTGCGATGCTCTGAGAGAATTTCCACCAGGTTCAACCATCGCACCCATTGCATCATCGATTGAATCCGGTAATGCATGTAATGCACGTGCAGGAATTAAGAATTTTTCAGCTAAGGCACCAGCAAATCCGTGAGAAATTCCAACTTCAGATCGCGATTCACACACATGCTGTCTGCCCGAAGTGCAGCGATAGCAAGTCCCGCATCCAAGCATGGTGTCACCAGTAACTCTTTGGCCTAACCATTTTTTATCTACGCCATTACCAATAGATGAGACTGTTCCACACCATTCGTGGCCTATTCGCATTGGATATCCAGCTTTGCCGTTATGCAAATAAACCATCTCACCAGTGAAATATTCTTGATCTGTACCGCAAATACCAACACGTGAGACATCTATAACTACTTCGCCATCACCTGCAATTGGCTCTTGAACATCTTCGATAGCAGATTGCATCGGAGCAGTGATAGCAAATGCCTTCATATCGTCACTATACTCAAACCTTAGTTCGAAACCCATGGGAGGCCCTGAGCATGCGAAGTGCGCATTGGTACGGCGGCAAAGATCGGGATTCGTATATACACCGTGCATGGATGCGACGCGGATTACCGAATGACGCTTTTGATGGACGGCCACATATTGCAATCGCAAATACCGCATCGGATTTAACTCCATGTAACTCGCATCTCAATGAAGTTATGGAGCATGTAAAGAATGGAATTTGGGAAGCCGGTGGGGTTCCACTAAATATGCCAAGTGTTTCCCTCGGCGAAACACAGATGCGCCCAACTGCAATGTTATGGCGCAACATGGCTGCAATGGCAACTGAAGAAATGATTCGCGCTAATCCAATTGATGGAGTTGTACTCCTTGGTGGATGCGATAAAACAATTCCCGCGCTCCTTATGGCAGCAGCATCTGTTGATTTACCAGCACTCGTTGTACCTGGTGGGCCGATGCTCACTGGAACATTCGAAGGCAACCCCATCGGCTGCGGTACAGATGTGTGGCGACTCAGTGAAGATGTTCGCGCAAAAAAATTAAGTGAAGCGAAATTTCTCAACTCTGAATCATCAATGATTCGAAGCCGTGGCCATTGCAACACCATGGGAACTGCTTCGACTATGGGTTCGATGGCTGAAGCTCTCGGTATGACTATTCCAGGAACTGCAGGAACCCCAGCCGCTGATAGCCGCTTACTTCAAGCTGCACAAGAATCAGGTCGCCTCATTGTTTCAATGGTTCATGAAGATAGAAAACCAAGCGATGTCATGACTAAAGGTTCTTTCCTCAATGCAATTGTTGCTTTAGCCGGAATTGGTGGTTCTACAAATGCTGTAGTGCACTTGTTAGCAATTGCAGGAAGACTCGGAATAGATCTCTCACTCAAAGACTTTGATAAAACAGGCTCACGTGTTCCACTGCTTGTAAATCTTCAGCCTGCAGGTAAGTACTTAATGGAAGATTTATATCGCGCAGGTGGCCTACTTGCCGTTCTCAAAGAATTGGAAGATCTGTTAGATCCAAAAGCAATAACTGTTACAGGAAAGCCATTGACTTCATATTTGTCAGAGGCAGAAATTTACGACACAGATGTAATTAGAAAACGTCAGACACCTTTACTTGAAGGTGCAGGAATTGCTGTACTCACTGGAAACCTGGCTCCACTTGGCGCAGTCATCAAACCTGCTGCTGCTAGTCCACATTTATTGCAACATAGAGGTAAAGCAATAGTTTTTGACAGCATTGAAGATTTCAAGAAGCGTATTGATGATCCAGGACTTGATGTAGATGAAAATTCAGTTCTTATTCTTCGTGGTTGCGGCCCTAAGGGATATCCAGGTATGCCAGAAGTTGCAAACATGCCACTACCGAAGAAGTTATTAGAAAAAGGCGTTCGCGATATGGTGCGTATTTGTGATGGGCGAATGAGTGGAACTGCCTATGGAACAGTTGTTCTCCATGTTGCGCCAGAAGCTGCAGCAGGCGGACCGCTTGCAGTAGTGCAAACAGGG
>CAIZHT010000064.1 GCA_903932885.1 uncultured Actinomycetes bacterium | reverse complement strand
CACAACCAATTACTGTCAAAATTTCACGAATCTTTTCAGGTGTAATTGAAAATCCTAAAATTCGTGAAACGTAGGCAGGGTCTAGTTTTACGATTGGTGCAAAGCGTGGCTCGCCTGCATGCTGAGTATCAACATGGCTAGCCCCACCCAATTCAATCAAAAGCTGCGCAAAACGCGCTGAAGCAAACTCCGCCAAAGATGAATCCACATGTCGCTCCAGTCGACGTGATGCCTCAGTTGATAACTTATGGCGACGAGAATTTTTAGCAATTGCAATGGGGTCAAAGCGCACTGCTTCTAGTGCGAGTTCAGTAGTTGAATTCGTGATTTCAGACTCTAAACCACCCATTGTTCCTGCCAGTGCTAACGGACCATTGTCATCCATAACCATGAGATCGGCAGATGAAATATCTCTGATCTGACCATCTAGCGTTGTGAATTTTTGATCCTTCTTGACACGACCAATGCGGAGATTTCCCTTTATCTTTGAGCGGTCAAATGCATGTAATGGTTGTCCCAATTCCAGCATCACATAATTCGTAATATCGACCGCAAGTGAAATGGAACGCATTCCCATTTTTTCAATACGACGAGACATCCACAATGGAGTTAGTGCATCTGCTTTGTAATTGGCCAGAGTTCGCAAGTAAAAGACCGAAGCACCATCTTCGAGAACGGGTGTAACCCCAGTACCGCTCTTTTTGAATTCGATTTTCTTGAGTGCATCTACCGGATCAACAAACTTAACGTTGAGAGCGCCCGCAATTTCGCGTGCTAAACCGCGAATACTGAGCGCATAGCCGCGATCTGGATTTACAGCGATATCAAAAATCACATCATTGATTTCTAGGGCTGCTATTGCATCAGTACCCACGTCGAGAGAGTTGGCAGGAAGAACAATAATTCCAGAATGATCTTCGCCTAAGCCGATTTCGCGCGAAGAACAAATCATTCCATTGCTTGTTTTCCCATAAGTTTCACGCGCTGAAATTGCGAAATTTCCTGGAAGAATCGCTCCTGGAAGGGCTGCAACAACTAAATCTCCCACTGCAAAATTAGTGGCTCCACATATAACAAATCGACTCTGCTTCTCTCCACAGTCCAATTCGACATAACGAATCGGTTTCTTGTTCCCAGTGAGCTCTTCAATCGCCAATACTTTTGCGACTACAAGAGGGCCAGTGAGATCCGCGCCTTGAGTGATGATTTCTTCGACCTCAAAGCCAACACGAATAAATGCATCTGAGATTGCTTCGGCACTTATTGATTCTGGGATTGCAGCGAATTCTCGCAACCACGATAACGGTGCGCGCATTACAACCCCATACCGAACTGTCGAGTAAAACGAAGATCTCCCTCGACGATGTCGTGCATGTCAGTAATTCCATGGCGAACCATCAAGGTACGTTCCAAACCCATTCCAAATGCAAAACCAGTAAAGATATCTGTATCAATTCCACACGTCTGAAGAACTTTAGGGTTGACCATTCCGCAACCGCCCCATTCGATCCAGCGGCCATTGAAGAAGATATCAACTTCTGCACTTGGTTCAGTGAAAGGAAAAAACGAGGGTCGAAGTCGAGTTGTTACATCTGCACCGAACATGTGTTGTGCAAAATTATCAAGCGTGCCTTTCAGGTGCGCCATAGTGATACCTCGATCAACGACAAGTCCTTCTACCTGATGAAAGACGGGACTATGAGTTGCATCGAGTTCGTCTGCGCGGAAAGTTCTACCTGGAGAGATGATGTAGATGGGAGGCTCTTGGGTCAACATTGTGCGGATTTGAACTGGTGATGTCTGAGTACGCAGAACCATCCCAGATTCAAGTGGTTCAATAAAGAATGTGTCTTGCATAGTACGCGCTGGGTGATCTGCTGGAATGTTGAGAGCATCAAAGTTGAGCCAGCCAGATTCCATCTCTGGCCCTTCTGCAACTGAGAATCCTTGTTCAATGAAGAAATCCGAAATCTCATTCTTGATAATTGATATTGGGTGCAGCCCGCCACGATGCATACGACTGGCGGGAAGCGTTATATCTACAACTTCTTCGAGTAATACTTTCTGATCTCGAATATTTTCTAATTTCTTTGTAGCACTCTCGAGAGAAGTTGCAATCTGCGCCTTGGCATCTCCAATTACTTTTCCAAATGATGCTTTCTCATCCGGTGAGAGAGAGCCAAGTGATCTACTCGCTAATGAAATAGGAGCTTTATCCCCCATGTGCGCCAGGCGTGCACTCTTGAGTTCATCAAGGTCACCTGCCGAGAGGAAGGCAGCTTGAGCATCTTTCACCCAGCCTGCTACTTCCTTTGAATCCATGACGCGAACTCTATCGCGACGAGTTAGCAGAGGTCGGGATATTTGAAAGGTGATACATAACTATTGATGCTGCAGCAGAGAGATTGAGACTTTCTGCATTTCCAGGCATAGGAATGCTCACCTGCGCAAGATTCTGTGGCGTTGCAATGCCCCGAGCTTCATTGCCAAATATTGCAATGCAATCACTGTCCACTTTCAATTCGGGAAGAGGAGTAGAACCCATTGATCCCAAGGTAAACATTTGAGTTTGCGGGAAAGCGGCAATCATTTCTTCCAACGAAACACTTTCGAAAACAGGTATATGCCATAGCGAACCAGCAGTTGATCGGACAACTTTCGGTGAAAACAAATCAACACTTCCTGGCGAAGTAACTATGGCACTCATGCCCATAGCATCAGCAGAGCGAATAATGGTTCCTGCATTACCAGGGTCTTGAATCTCTGATAAATAAATTATTCTGCTATTCCCACGTAGTTGCAATTGCGAAATACTGCGCTGTGGGATTGAACAAATTGCCAGAATTCCTTGTGGCGTAATTGTCTCTGATATGGCAGCCATAACTTCATCGCTTACATCAATAGTGTTGATTTCAGATAAAGTGATTGATTCCTCTAAGCGATTGCGTCCATTACTTGTTAGGTAGAGAGTATCTATCGAGATTTCGTTGCGAAATGTGATTGCTTCGCGAACGCTTTGAATTCCTTCAGCTACAAATAAAGCTGCATTACGTCTTTCTTTTACTCCCCTAGAACCAATAAGAGCCTTCACTCGCGCAATATGTGGCGAATGAAGGCTCTCAATCATTGGTGCCTATTAAGCAGAGATCAAGCTTTTGCGAGCAACATCAACTAGTGTCTTGAATGTTGCTGGCTCATTTGTTGCTAGCTCTGAAAGTACACGACGATCAACTTCAACTCCTGCAGCCTTGAGGCCTTGGATGAAGCGATTGTATGTAAGTCCATTAGCGCGGCATTCTGCATTGATACGTTGAATCCAAAGACGACGGAAATCGCCTTTCTTATCTTTGCGGTCATTGAATGCATAAACCATTGAGTGCGTAACTTGCTCTTTTGCCTTTGTGAAAAGACGTGAACGTTGTCCACGATATCCACTTGCGCGCTCGAGAGTTGTGCGACGCTTCTTTGCTGCGTGAACTCCACGTTTTACTCTTGCCATTTAGTCACGCTCCTTATTTCAAACCAAGCATGCGCTTGGCTGTCACTGTTACGGTTGCTTTTGCTGAAGTCTCTGTACTCAAGCGACGTGTCTGTCGTGAGGATTTGCGCTCGAGAAGGTGGCGCTTACCAGCGCGCTCGTGCATGATCTTTCCTGTACCTGTGACGCGGAAGGTTTTCTTCGCCCCACTGTGTGTCTTCATCTTTGGCATTACATGCTCCCTTACTCGGTTGTCTCAGCTGCAGCTTCGGCTTTCGCTTTGCGTGCGGCTTTCTGTTCTGCAACTGCTTCTGTCTTCTTCTTCGTTGGACCCAGGACCATCGTCATGTTTCGTCCCTCTTGCTTTGGGGCGAATTCAATGAAGGCCACTTCTGCAACATCTTCTGCAAGACGTTGCAACATTTTGTAACCCAACTCAGGACGCGTTTGTTCTCTTCCACGAAACTTCATCGTAACTTTCACCTTGTCGCCACCTTTGAGAAACTTTTCAACTTGAGCACGTTTGGTCTCGTAGTCGTGAGTTTCAATCTTTGGTGTCAATCGCACTTCCTTCACCACAATGTGGGTCTGGTTCTGTCGCGCTTCCCGTGCCTTCTGTGCAACTTCGTACTTATATTTTCCGAAGTCCATGATCTTGCATACGGGCGGATTAGCATCTGGTGCAATCTCAACTAAGTCGAGACCAACTTCATCTGCCATCTTTAGCGCTGTATCGATATCTACAACTCCAACTTGTTCTCCGGTATAACCGATGAGACGAATTTGAGGTGTGCGAATTCGATCGTTGATGCGCGGTTCTGTTGTGATTTGTGCTCCTTATGGTTGTGTCGAACGCTTCTAGTGAATCAAGCGCTACAAAAATCGCAACCGCAAGGGCAAGAAAAAGGAATAAATCCTTTAGTCATACCCGACGAACCAAATCGCTATAAGCGAAGAAGGTGGGAGCGGTAACTCCTCTTGCAGCGGCCGGAGCCACTGGTCTGGAGCAAAGATTACCCGAGCGAGCCCAAATAGAGAAATTCGCGCCTAAGCACCCATCGCATGAAGGCCACCATCGACATGAATGATCTCTGCAGTTGTCTTTGGAAACCAATCGGATAGCAGCGCCACAGTTGCTTGGGCTGCAGGAACAGGATCGGCTGTGTCCCACTTAAGGGGCGAGCGTTCATTCCAGACTTTTTCAAATTCATCAAAACCAGGAATAGATTTCGCAGCCATTGTGCGAATGGGACCTGCAGCAACGAGATTGATGCGAATGTTTTCAGGACCGAGATCGCGTGCTAAATATCGCGATGTTGATTCAAGGGCTGCTTTTGCAACGCCCATCCAATCGTATTTTGGCCATGCAACTTGTGCATCGAAATCAAGACCAACAACTGAGCCACCGCCATTGAAAAGAGGGCGAGCTGCCATGGTTAGAGATTTGAGAGAAAATGCTGAAACTTGGAGTGCAACTGCGACATCTTCCCAAGCCGTGTTGAGGAAATTTCCACCGAGCGCGGCTTCAGGTGCAAAACCAATTGAATGAACAACGCCATCGAGACCATCGACATGTTCACGAACTCGATCTGCTAGCGCTGCCAAATCTTCATCATTAGTAACATCTAATTGAATTACTGGGGCGGGTTGCGGAAGACGTCCGGCAATGCGCTCCGTTAGACGGTGAACGCGTCCATATGAACTGAGAATTACTGTTGCACCTTCTTCTTGAGCCAATCGCGCGACATGAAATGCAATAGATGCATCGGTGAGAACACCCGTGACCAAAATTCTTTTGCCTTGAAGGATTCCCATAGCTAGTGCCCCATTCCTAATCCGCCATCGACGGGAATGAGAGCACCCGTGATGTAACCCGCCTGTGGTGAAGCGATGAAGGATACGACATCGCCAATTTCCTCTGCTGTTGAGAATCTACCGAGAGGCACAGAGCTTGCAATATCTGCTCTACGTTTTTCATCTAGCGCTGACGTCATATCAGTTTCTACAAATCCGGGAGCAATAACATTTGCAGTAATTCCACGGCTACCTAATTCGCGAGCAAAAGAGCGAGCCATGCCGAGAAGACCTGCCTTGCTCGACGAGTAATTGACTTGACCAGCTGCGCCAACTCCCCCGACAACTGAACCAATAAAGATAAGTCGCCCACGCTTGAGTTTGAGTAAACCTTTTGTTGCACGACGAGCGACTCTAAAAGATCCGGTGAGATTTGCATCGATGACACTTTCGAAATCCTCATCACTCATTCTCAAAACTAAGCCGTCTTTTGTTATGCCAGCATTTGCAACGACAATTTCTGGGATTCCCCATGTGCTTTCGATTTCATCAAATCCCGCATCAACACTTGTAGTCGAAGTCACATCCATGATGATGCTTTTGAAACCTGTAGGTGGGGTTCCTGAGCGATACGTGATGACAACATCATGACCATTTTTTTG
The DNA here is from genome assembly GCA_903932885.1 of uncultured Actinomycetes bacterium. The sequence goes on along the minus strand of CAIZHT010000064.1, from coordinate 1,006 downwards.
TAGCGCCTGAGCAATTGCTAGACCTATTCCTCTATTACCACCAGTTACTAACGCTATTGAGTCTTGCTCGTCGCTCATACCCATAATCTAATGGCTACTCAGGCGTAAAGAAAGAATGGGCACGAGTCGCTAGCAGATGCATAAAGTCGAAACACCATTTAGGCTTCAAACATGGCTAAAGAAGATGAGATATTCGATATCACTTCTGTTCCTAAGGGACTCGGTGCAGATCAGGCAGCGCGCCAAAAACGCTATTTCATTTCCATGATGATTAGAACTCTTTGTTTCATACTCACAGTTGTTTTGCCAAGTCCATTCCGTTGGTTTGCACTCGCCGGTGCTGTGTTTTTGCCATATATCGCCGTAGTCGTTGCAAATGCAGGACGCGAGACTGTCGGTACTGGGACTTCAGTATTGAAGAAGAAACCCAAATCACTTTCATAAACTAAACTCTCGCTATGACTAAAACGAGGGAGCCTCTTGCTATTCTCAAGAGTCTCGTCGCACTTCTCCTCATTGCATTCACTCTATGGGCTGCGCAGTGGCAATATCATCGCGGAATCGATAGACATGAGCGAAATACACTCATTGCGAAACAATCCTCACAGCGTGCAATCGAATTACCCAATGAAGTCAAGAATCCATTGGACTTGGAATGGAGGCAAGTAAGGACATCAGGAAGATTTATTGCCGATAAGCAAATTCTGCTTCGCAACCGTTACTTTGAAGGTCAATATGGTTATGAAGTCCTTACGCTTTTTAGAAATACGGAAGGTAAGAATTTTTGGGTAGATAGAGGTTGGGTAAAGGCTGGAGCTGATGCAACCACAGCGCCAATCACTCCCCCTATTCCAACAGAGCCTGTCAGCATTGTTGGGCGATTGCGACTAGGTACATCACTTCCATCGGGATCATTTTTTGCATTACCCGGTAGAGGTGAGAGTGGAATTACTTCGGAAATAAATGCACAATCTCGCGAGAATACAGAAGATTTTTATATCGATCT
>CAIZHT010000063.1 GCA_903932885.1 uncultured Actinomycetes bacterium | reverse complement strand
GTTCGGTGATTTTGCCAATGGTGCACAGACGATTATTGATGAATTCATCTCATCTGCATTGCAAAAGTGGGGTGAGCGCTCCTCACTCGTTCTTTTGTTGCCTCACGGATATGAAGGTCAAGGCCCTGATCATTCTTCTGCACGAATTGAGCGCTATTTAGCACTGTGCGCAGAGCAGAACATGACAGTTGCGCAACCTTCTAATCCTGCTTCTTATTTCCATTTATTGCGTTGGCACATCAAGAATCCAACTCGCAGACCGATGATTGTCTTTACACCAAAGTCAATGTTGCGTCTTCGCGCCGCCGCTTCTGCAATTACAGATTTCACAAGCGGGCATTTCCAACCACTTATCTCAGATCCTAAGGTTACAAATGCAACACGACTGATCTTCTGTTCTGGAAAGGTTTATCACGACCTTGTTGCAGAGCGTGAAAAACTAGGAGAGAACACAACTGCAATTGTTCGCCTAGAACTTCTTTATCCACTTCCTGCTGCAGAGATGGCAGCGGAGGCTGCAAAGCATCCGAATGCAAATCTTTTGTGGGTTCAAGATGAACCTGCAAACCAAGGACCATGGCCATTTGTTGCACTGCGCACTGCAGAACAATTTGGTGGCGAAGGATTTGGCGGACGTAATCTTCGTCGTGTTTCACGTCGCGCTACTGCAGCTCCTGCAACTGGTAATCATCATTTGCATGAAGAAGAGCAGAAAGCACTTCTTATGGAAGCCTTTACTCGCTAAATTATTTTTTGCCTCTCCAGTAACGAAAAAGAACTTTCCCACGAATTTCATGTGGAGAGATCCATCCCCATTGGCGAGAATCTGTACTTTCGGTTGAGTCACCTTCTACCCAATAGCGCCCGCTATGAAATTTCTGAATCCGTTTTACTAGGTAAATCCCAGGTCGCTCTTCCCGTTCGATAACAACAATTGCGCCACGTTCAAGATCACTAGTTTGTCCATGGAGCCAACGCACACATAGCCAATCCCCTTCGCTAAATGTGGGCCGCATGGATTGGCCGCTCACACTGACTGTGCCGAATTTGCTCATAGGCGGTAGTCTCGCATCTGTAAGTAGATATTTGTATTGATAAAGATTGAAATAGGAGAGGCACAGACTATGTTTTCACCAAAGATAACTGTTCACGCACACTGCGATCTTCCATGTGGCGTTTATGACCCAGCACAAGCACGTATCGAAGCTCTATCAGTGAAGGCCTGCATGGAAAAATATGCAGCCAATACAGATGCAGATTTTCGTTCACGCTCTGTAGCAATCAAAGAAGAGCGCTCACACCAAGTAAAGGAACACCTTTGGGTGCTCTGGACTGATTATTTCAAGCCAAATCACTTTGAGTCATACCCACAACTTCACACGCTATTCAACGAAGCGACAAAGCTTGCAGGAGCCGCTGGAACTAAGGGCACCCAAGATGTTGCTGTTGCAGATAAGTTAATCTCAAAGATTGACGAGATTGCTGAAATTTTCTGGGCAACTAAGAAATAAGGTTTTGCGCGGCAGTGCGAGCGAGGAAAGATACTCGCTCCACTGTCGTTCTTTTTAGAATCGCAGTTGCAATCTGACGTTCGCCTTCAAAGACGTCGCACTCAAAAGTTAGATCTCGTCCAAGAACTTCGATACATCGAGCATTTCCGCGAAGCTCTGCCCCGATGATTGCTGAATTGATTGAATTGAATTCGACACTCACAAAGATTGTTGTCTCACCTGGTTCTAAATAATCAGAGATTGCAATTACTGCAGCATGCTCCATGATGTTGAGAAGGTGCGACTGAGCCACAATTGGTAAGTCACCGATACCCATTGCAACTGCTGTGTCGCCTGGACGAACTGCCATAACAGCAAACCCAACTGCTCCAATCACATCTTCAGCTGGTTGCATGATGCGTTACTTCTGCCCATCATCAAAGCGAATCTCTTGTGTATGTTCAATAGTTGTTTCGCGGTGTTCGATATTTCCATATTCATCAATTTCGATAGAAATCTCTGTCATTTTGAATTCTGTGACAACTTCAGCAGAATATTGGCCCCGCATTTGTGCTTGAAGTTGTTGATGAATCTGATCATGTAAATCCTGAGGAGCACTCTCACAGCAAGTTCGACGCAAGGCATCTTGTAAAAGTGTGCGCATCGCTTGTTCATGCTCTAACTCTGCTTGGCAGTCAGGGCAAGTGACCATATGTGAAGCAATTGCTTGCCCGCGTGGTTCTGCGGCGATATCTCCATCAATGAAGATGACGATTGAATTCAATATTTCTGAACATGGAATCTCTTGAAATATCATTTTTTGCTCCCCTCTGTTGGAGAGTTCTTTTTAGACTCAGTGTCATAACCAAGTTCTTTTGCATACTCAGTTAGTCGTTCGCGTAGCTGTTTTCTGCCACGATGAAGGCGCGACATGATTGTGCCTGCAGGTGCGCCAACAATGTCTGCAATTTCTTTATATGAAAAGCCTTCTACATCAGCTAAGTAGACCGCGATACGAAATTCTTCTGGGATCTCTAGAAGTGCTCGCTTGATATCACTATCAGGTAGATTTTCAAGTGCCTCTACTTCTGCCGACTTACCTTGATCACTTGTATGCGATGCGGATTTGAAAAGGTCAGAATCATCTACTTCACTCGATGTTAGTTGAGGACGACGTTGATCTTTACGATATGTATTTATAAAGGTAGTTGTTAGAACTCGATAGAGCCACGCCTTGAGATTCGTTCCTGGTTCGAATTGGTGAAAAGATGCGAATGCTTTCAAATAAGTATCTTGAACTAAATCTTTTGCATCATCAGGATTTTTTGTGTAACGAAGTGCTGCTGCGTAGAGTTGATTTGTAAAGGCAAGGGCATCGCGCTCGAAGCGGATAGTGCGTTCCGTCGAGCTCTCTTTGACTAGGTCTGTCGATGTCATTGAAGTTAGATTATCGCTAAAAGAGGGTTTCTGGCTCGCCGAGAGTAATTGCATGCGTCAATCTTTCGCCTGTGTTTGCCACGGAATTTACGTCACTAGATACAGGGTGCGCCACTAAGTTCGCAGCAGGTTTCTCGAGAAGCATAAGATTGTGCAAAGTTGCGATGTCGCGCTCTTGTGGGTTGAGCCACGCATCCCAGCGATCTCGAGGCATCATCACCGGCATACGACTGTGAATTGTTGCTAATTCTCCTACAGCCTCCCTTGTGATCACTGAAGCACTTTCAATGAGTGTGCCATCAGGGCTTTGCCACGAACTCCAAATACCCGCAATAGAAAGTTGTTTGCCATTTTCCGAAGTTATAAAAAATGGTTGCTTGGGAGAATATGCACCGAGGGCGGTTGCCCATTCGTAATACCCTTCGGCAGGAATAAGGCAACGTGTTCGACGAAATGCATCACGAAAAGTTGGTTTCTCATGTATCGATTCACTGCGCGCATTGATGGCACGAGATTGAGAAATTTTCGCTTCATTTTCATCTTTGAGCCATGG
>CAIZHT010000062.1 GCA_903932885.1 uncultured Actinomycetes bacterium | reverse complement strand
GAAGTAATGGCTGGCTTTGGCCGCACAGGCAAATGGTTTGCATACCAACACAGCAAATCAACTCCTGATCTCATTGTCTTTGCTAAGGGTGTTACCTCTGGTTACGTACCACTGGGTGGAGTAATACTCTCTGGTCCAATTGCTGCAACATTTGATGAGAGAGTCTTCCCTGGTGGTCTTACATATTCTGGTCATCCATTGGCCTGTGCAACAGCTGTTGCAACAATTGATGTTATGAAATCAGAGAAAATGGTTGAAAACATTGCATCTATTGGTGAGAAGATTGTTGGCCCAGGGCTTCGTGCAATTGCCAAGAAACATCAACTAGTTGGCGATGTTCGTGGACAAGGTGGTTTTTGGGGATTAGATATCGTTACTAATCGTGCTACCCGCGAACCGATAGCGGCATATGGTGGATCGAGTCCTGCCATGAATGAAATTGTTGCGACATGTAAAAAGAATGGTTTGATGCCATTCAATAACTTCAACCGAATTCATATGAATCCGCCGCTAAATATCAGTGAAGCAGACGCAAAATTGGGAATCGATCTCTTGGATAAGTCCCTGGGTGAAATGGCACATCACTACAAGGGATAAACTTCTGGCATGTCTTCACCACTGATTACAGCGCGTGGGCTCACGAAAAAATTCGATGAGTTTGTCGCTGTCGACGCAATTGATTTCGACGTAGCCAAGGGCGAATCTTTCGGACTGCTGGGCCCCAATGGCGCAGGCAAATCAACGACGATGCGCATCATTGGTGCAACCTCCCAGCGCACATCAGGTGATCTCACGATCTTAGGAATGGATCCTGAAAAATTCGGCCCGCAAATTCGCGCACATTTAGGTGTTGTTCCTCAGCAAGATAATTTAGATATGAATTTATCGGTAAGTGAAAATCTCTACATCTATGGTCGTTATTTCGGCCTCTCTCGTAAATTTCTTAAAACAAAAATCGAAGAGCTACTTGAGTTCGCTCAATTAGAGGAAAAACGCAATGCAAAAGTTGAATCTCTCAGCGGAGGTATGAAGCGGCGTCTCACTATTGCTCGTGGCTTAGTGAGTGAACCTGAAATTTTGATGCTTGATGAACCAACGACTGGGTTAGATCCTCAAGCACGTCATATTCTCTGGGATCGCTTGTTTCGCCTCAAAGAACAAGGTGTAACACTTGTTATTACAACGCACTTTATGGATGAAGCAGAGCAACTCTGCGATCGCCTCGTTGTTATGGATAAAGGCAAAATCATGGCTGAGGGAAGTCCTGCGCAATTGATTAAGGATTATTCAACAAAGGAAGTTCTTGAAATTCGTTTTGGTTCGGAGCGCAACAGTGAAATGGCAGATCAATTGCGCGGTATGTGTGACCGCATTGAAGAATTGCCGGATCGTATTTTGCTCTATAGCGAAGATGGTGAAGCGCTATTAGAAAAGATTTACAGCGCAGGTTTGCACCCTAAGACTTCGCTCGTGCGCAGATCATCACTCGAAGATGTGTTCCTGCGTCTTACAGGAAGAACTCTTGTCGACTAATGAGCACTCCATATATTCGCCAAGGCTCCTTAGAGATCGTTGATCAAGAAAAAATAATCTCTCGCGGCTCTCTCTATGTTGCACAAGCGCGTCTGACAGCCATGATGAAATGGATTTGGATGATTTTGGCGATAGCCGTTGCTAATCCAGTTCTCTACCTTTTATCTATTGGAGTAGGTGTTGGCGCATTTATCGATAAGAGCGCCGGTCCAGCAGGTATTGATGGTGTCAAATACTTAACATTTTTGGCACCTGCGCTACTGGCTACTGCAGCAATTCAAGGTGCGATTGATGAATCTGTTTTCCCAACTCTTGAAGGTTTTAATTGGTGGAAAAACTTCTTAGGTATGAATGCAACTCCTATCTCTGGAAATCAGATAGCTACCGGTGTTTTTCTGGCATCTTTCGTTCGTGTAGTTGGAACAGTCATTATTTATTGGTTTGTGATGCTCGCTTTTGGAGCACTGGAATCCAGTAAGGCGTGGCTGGCAATTCCAACTGCTGTGATGGCTGGTGTTGCATTTGGTTCAATTACGCAGGCAATAGCAGGACTTTTAAAAGATGAAAACATGTTTTTTGTTATTTTTAATCGTTTTGTGATGATGCCACTCTTTCTTTTTTCAGGAACTTTCTATCCACTTTCATCGATGCCGATCTATCTGCAATGGATTGGTTGGATCTCACCACTATGGCATGCCACTGAACTCGGTCGTTATCTCACGTATGGTCACGCCCTCACCCAGACGATGGCAATAACTCACATGGTCTTCCTTGTGACTCTTCTTGTACTTGGCGTATTTTTCTCTCGCCGTATCTTCACTAAGAGGCTCGCAAAATGATAACTAGTGCAGCTGTTGCTATCGCCGAAGCACGTCGCGGGCGATTAGGCGAGCGCGTTTACTCTGGGCGTTCTCGAGCAATCTTTGAACGCGGTTACATCGCATTCAAATCTTCGACGTGGATGGTAATTCTCTCCGGCTTTGTTGAGCCCGTGCTCTACCTCTTTGCCTTTGGTTACGGGCTTGGAGAATTGATTGGCAATATCGAAAGCAATGGTCTGAGCATTCCTTACGCCGTCTACATCGCACCAGCACTACTTGCCACAAGTGCCATGAATGGCGCGATTTATGACTCCACTTTCAATATCTACTTCAAACTCAATCACGATCGCATTTACCACGGCATGCTCGCAACATCACTTGGTCCTCTAGATGTCGCACTAGGCGAAATTGGCTTAGCTCTTCTTCGCGGTTTTCTTTACGGGGTTGGCTTTATGGCTGTTGTCGCACCTCTTGGATTGATTCCGAGTTTATGGGGACTCTTAGCAATACCGGCTGCAGTACTAATTGCATTTGGTTTTGCATCAGTGGGTATGGCACTTACTACTTACATGAAATCTTTTCAGCAATTAGAAGTTATAAATATATTTTTATTGCCTATGTTTCTATTTTCTGGTTCATTTTATCCACTATCAGTTTTTCCAGAATGGTTGCAATTTATTATTAAGGCGCTCCCACTTTCACAAGCAATACATTTAGTTCGTGGACTCACTCTAGGTCAGATAAATGTTGGTCTTTTAGGTCATGTTTCCTATTTTGTCGTCATGGTAGTTATAGGACTTTTTTTCACAACAAAAAGATTAAATGCACTTTTTATGAAATAAAGGACATTTTTTTCATGCGTAAACACGCGTAAATTTTCTGCACTTGCTTTAAAGTCTTTACTTGCTAAACTCGTGGGGTAACAAACTCTGTAGGGAGTAAGGCATTAGGGATTCTGGGAAAGCCTTGGAATCGAAAATGCAAAAAATGAAAACCCACGCTAACCATGCGCAAACGTTTAGATCAGTACCCGCAACATCCGAGCCGCTATCAGTAACAAAAATACAGGCCTTGTTAGATCAAGAATGGGCGCGCTTTAAAGAAAATACTTCAGCCTCTGAAAAAGAGAGCACTCTCGCGCTTCGAACAATGCCTTTGGGTGTTCCTTCCAGCTTCCAACATTGGGATCCATATCCGATCTCAATCGTTTCAGCACACGGTGCGTGGATGACAGATGTTGATGGACGTCAATTACTTGACCTCTCCATGGGCTTTGGAGCAATGCTCGCTGGCCACCTAAACCCAGTTGTTGTTGCCGAAATTGAAGCATCCCTGAAAGAGGGAATGCTCTTCGTTACACCATCACCAATTTCTCGTGATGCAGGTGAACGTATCTGTAAGCGCTTTGCGATTGACCAGGTTCGCTTTGCCAACTCTGGTACTGAAGCAACAATGTATGCAACTCGTCTTGCTCGCGCATATTCTGGAAAGAATGGCATAGTAAAGATCGAGGGTGGGTACCACGGATCATTTGATCCACTTATGGTCTCTGCAAAACCAGCACTCAATGAAGCTGGCGATGCACAATCACCTAACGCGGTTGCATACGCTGGAACAGTTCCTGGCGATGTCTACGTTGTTCCTTATAACAATTTAGTTGCCCTTGAAAAGATATTTGAAGAGCATGCAAAAAATATTGCTTGCTTTATTTTGGAACCTGTTCTTGAAAATATCGCAATCGTTCTTCCAGATGCTGGATACCTTGAAAGTGTTCGTGCACTCTGCGATCACTACGACATCATTCTTATCTTTGATGAAGTAAAAACTGGACTTACTGCTGGCCCACAAGGTGCGGCACAACGTCTTGGTGTAAAACCAGATCTGATCACACTTGCTAAGTCAATCGGCGGTGG
>CAIZHT010000061.1 GCA_903932885.1 uncultured Actinomycetes bacterium | reverse complement strand
GTGATACCCGCGCATATTCCAGGAATGAAATAACTAGCTGTTGAAATAGATGGTGCAATCCATCCACCAGAAATAATGATGATTAAGATTCCTGTGAACAAACCAATAATTTGACTAATGCCTAGAACCACAAGTGCTGGATATCTTTTACTAAGGCGTCCTGCTTCAAAATCAGCGCTACCCCACAAAAGACTAGAGATCAGTGCGAGCAAAGTAGCCATTGAGCAAGGTTACAGCCCAGCCTCCCACATATCGCGCACTGCATTCTTTACATTTAGAGAGTGGATATCAACGAATTCAATCGAATGATTGATTTGGTACGCACATTTACTCCACGATCTGAAATTATTTTAGAAGAAGTTCCTGCCCCACAAAAACTTGCAACATATTCCTTCGCATTCTCAGCCGATGTCAGCAATGGTTTGCTTGGCGATGCCGAAGATGAAGTTGCATCAGGGCGCTTTGTTTTATTGCACGAACCAGGTGGGCAAGACACATGGGATGGCGAATATCGCTGTGTGACATTTGTTCGAGCCGATGTTGATTCCATTATGCAAGAAGATCCCATGCTGCCTGAAAATGGCTGGAATTGGTTTCTAGAAGCGCTAGATACCGCGGGCTGCGAACTCACAGCCCCAAGTGGAACGGTGACACGTGTTGCTAGTTCTTCCTTTGGAAAACTATCTCCTCGAAGCGATGAGGCTGAAATAGAAATTCGTGCATCGTGGACACCGCTTATTTCTTCGCCAGTTGAAATAATGAAACATATAACTGGCTGGTGCAATTTGATATCTGAAATCGCAGCTCTTCCTCCCATTCCTGAGGGTGTTTCTGCAATTACCTCTGCTAAACGTCGATAAGTATGAGTGACGAAGAAGTTATCTCTGTCCCCCTGCTTGCCCCCGGTGCTGGTACTCCCGAAGTTATTGATACCGAGAGTGCATTTGAAAATGCGCTTGGGCAATTAGCTAAAGGCAGTGGACCCTTCGCTGTAGATGCAGAACGCGCATCGGGTTTTCGATATAGCGCTCGTGCATACCTGATTCAGATCAAGCGCACAGGTGGCGGCCTGCACCTCATCGATCCGATTCCTTTTGGACCAGGACATAAACTCTTTGCCCAACTCAATGATTTATTGAATACAGATGAAGTTATTTTGCATGCTAGTACGCAAGATTTACCGTGTTTGCGCGAACTCGGAATCCATCCTGTTAGATTATTTGATACAGAATTAGGTGGTCGTATTGCAGGCTTACCTCGAGTTGGCCTTGGCCCGCTTTTAGAATCACAGATGGGCGTCTCACTCGCTAAAGAACATAGTGCGGCAGATTGGTCTGTTCGTCCACTGCCCGTTGCTTGGTTGACCTATGCAGCCCTCGATGTTGAATTACTCGTTGAACTGAGAGACAAGATGTATGAACTTCTCAAAGTTTCTAAAAAGTTAGAGTGGGCGCTGCAAGAGTTTGATTCAATATTGGCCGCTCCCCCGTCACCGCCTCGTGTTGATCCTTGGCGTCGCACATCAGGTATGCACAAAATAAAGCGACGCGATCATCTGGCGACAATCAAGGAATTGTGGATCACACGAGATTCGATTGCGCAAAGGGAAGATATTGCTGCTGGAAAATTGCTCAACGATTACGCCATTGTTGAACTTGCGATGTCGATGCCAAAGAATAAAAAAGAGTTTGAAAAAGCACTACGTCCTCTGGGTTTGCGAGCGCGATGGTTAGAAAATATCGATACCTGGCTCACAGTGATTTTAGATTCAGCAAATATCCCTGAAGAGCAATGGCCACCGCTGCGTTCTCACTCCGATAATTCAATGCCTCCGGTAAAACTGTGGCGAGATCGCTTCCCTGATAAATACGCACCACTTACTCACGCACGCGCTGCCATTGAATTGCGAGCGCAAGAACTCTCTATTCCACTTGAGAATCTGATTACTCCCGATTACATCCGCCGCCTGTGTTGGGAACCGCCAATCGGTGCTACTGAAACTCTGAGCGAGGATGCAGTTCGCGAAAAACTCGCCTCACTCGGTGCTCGCCAGTGGCAGATCGATATCGTCGCTCCCCTTATTGCCCCAGCTCTGCTTGAAAAAGAGGCCCTTCCTGAGCCAAAGGTCGAAGAAGAGGCTGCGAGTGAGGAGACTCACGCGTAAAATGCTGAATTACGCAACATAACAGTTGCGTAATTCCTCCACCTGCCTTAGGTTTATCAAATGCTGAACACGTTCATTATTGCCCTTCGTGAAGGGCTAGAGGCCGCTCTCATTGTCGGCATCTTGGCTGCCTACATCATCAAAACTAATAATCGCAGCCTTCTCAAACCATTGTGGCTCGGAGTTAGTGCGGCATTAGTTCTTAGTTTGAGTCTTGGCGCAATTCTGAGCTTTACCGCCGCCGAACTATCAGATCGCGGAAACGAACTCTTTGCAGGAACCACATCATTTATTGCTGTCGGCCTTGTTACATGGATGGTTTTTTGGATGAAGCGCACGGCGCGAGTTCTCAAGAGTGAACTTCACGGAAAAGTAGATCACGCATTGACAGCAGGGCCTCTAACGCTAGCGGGCGTGGCTTTTTTCGCAGTCCTTCGTGAAGGTCTTGAAACTGCTCTCTTTGTTTATGCAAACTTTCAAACTGTTGATGGTAAAACCTCGGCAACCATTGGTCTGATTTTAGGTTTTGCAATTGCGATTGGTCTGGGTTGGGCAATCTTTAAGAGTGCAATCAGATTGAACCTCAGTAAATTCTTTACATACACAGGAATTGCTTTGATCATTGTTGCCGCCGGTGTTCTTTCCTACGGTGTCCATGAGTTCCAGGAGCTCGGATGGCTGCCAGGCCCTGATGCCTTTGTATGGGATGTAACTTCATGGCTTCCTAAGGAGTCATTGGTGGCTGGCATTCTCAGTGGCACCGTGGGCTTTGATACGACCACCTCATGGCTGCAATTGGCCATCTGGGCGATCTATTTGGTTGCAGTCTTGGTGCCATACCTGAGCCCCGCACGAGCTAAGGCGCTAGTTTCCTAAATACCTACTGCTGAGTAACATTACCTATATCCCGCAAGGCGATCTTAGGTAAGGAAGACCATGTCACGCAGCGTTGTTTTAGTAGATGCAGTTCGAACTCCATTTGGAAAAGCCGGAAGCATGTATGCCGGCACTCGCGCAGATGATTTGATGGTGCGCGCTATTCGCGGACTCCTTGAGCGAAATCCAAAGCTAGATCCAAAATCAATCGATGATGTTGCAATCGCTGCTGCAACACAAAGCGGTGATCAAGGAATGAATATTGGTCGAAGCGTTGCACTCCTTGCAGGACTTCCCAACACTGTTCCTGGTTATTCAATTGATCGCTGGTGCGCCGGCGCAATGACTGCTGTAACAACTATCAGTGGTGCAATTGCAATAGGTGCTTATGACATTGCAATTGCCGGTGGCGTTGAACATATGGGAAATCATCCAATGGGTGAAGGTATGGATCCAAACCCGCGATACTTAGCAGAGAAAATTGTTGATCAAGATGCCCTTGCTATGGGTGCAACTGCTGAGCGTTTACATGATCGCTTTCCGCAACTAACAAAAGAGCGCGCAGATCGTTATGCAATGAATTCACAACTCAAAACAGCGCAGGCATATGCAGATGGAAAAATTCAACGTGATTTAATTCCAACTGCTGCCAGAAGCGCTGAACTTGGTTGGGGCGTTGCAACAGCAGATGAGTCGCCGCGACCAACGACAACAATGGAGGGCCTTGCAGGATTGAAGACTCCATTTCGCCCAGCAGGTCGCGTTACACCTGGTAATTCATCTGGGCTCAACGATGGTGCAACTGCTGCAATTTTGGCAGATGAAGAAAGGGCAAAAGAGTTAGGCCTTAGCATCAAAGCGCGCCTTGTTACATTTGCATTTGCCGGCGTTGAACCAGAAGTTATGGGTTATGGACCAGTTCCTTCAACAATCAAAGCGTTAGCAAAAGCAGGACTGACCATCGCTGATATCGGAGCATTTGAAATCAACGAAGCATTTGCTGTTCAAGTTATTGCGTTCCTTGATCACTTTGGAATTGCCGATGATGACGCACGAGTAAATCCATATGGTGGCGCTATCGCTGTTGGCCACCCACTTGCATCCTCTGGTGTTCGTTTGATGCTCAACTTAGCGCGAACCTTTGAAGAGCACCCTGAGGTGCGTTATGGCATTACAACAATGTGTATTGGCCTTGGAATGGGTGGCACAGTTATTTGGGAAAACCCTCACTTTGTTGGAGGTTCAAAATAATGACTACTAACACAATCGAAATGCCAGAAGGTGCACCAGAAGAAGTTGTAACAAATGCACTCGTGCGCGATATTGATCTTGGAGCATTTGGCCATAAAGGTAACTTGGCCCTTATCACTTTAGATAACGGCCTAGATCACACACGTCCAAATACTTTTGGCCCGCAATCACTCATGGCACTCGATGGCGCAATTACTGAGGCGCTCTCACGCAAGCCTGCAGCTATTGCAATTACTGGCAAGCCATTTATTTTTGCGGCGGGGGCTGATCTTTCAGCGCTTTCATTTATTACAAAGCGTGAGCAATCACTAGCAATTGGAAAATTGGGCCACGATGTATTTCGTCGCCTCAATGAATGTGGCACACCAACCTTTGCATTTATCAATGGGTTAGCACTCGGTGGTGGCCTCGAGGTTGGATTACATTGCAACTATCGCACCCTTGCAACAATAGCTTTTACAGGCCTGCCAGAAGTATTCCTCGGTCTTGTTCCTGGATGGGGTGGTGCAACTATTTTGCCTAAGCTCATCGGTCCAGAGCGCGCAGTTCAAGTAATAATGCTCAACGCGCTCAATAACAACACCATGATGAAATCAAAAGATGCCCTCGCACTCGGTGTTGTCGATGCAGTATTTGAACCCTCTGACTTCTTGGAACGCTCTATTTCATTTGCAGCATCTGTTCTCAGTGGTTCAAAGAAAATTGAGCGCGCTGATTACACCAATGATGCTGGCTGGGAAAAGGCGATTGCAACTGGTCGAGCAGCGGCATTGAAAAAGTATGGTGGAGCAGAAATAGCATCGCCGACTCGCGCACTCGAACTTATTGCTGCCGCGCAAAAATCAACTCTTGGCCAAGGCTTTGATGCAGAAGATCAAGCACTTGCTGATCTCACAATGAGTAATCCACTTCGTGCATCTCTCTACGCATTCAACTTGATTCAAAAGAAGCGCAAGAAAGTTGAAGGTGCACCCAAGCCAGCACTTGCTCGCAAAGTGACCCGCGTCGGCGTTGTTGGCGCTGGCCTTATGGCATCTCAATTAGCGCTATTGCTTTTGCGCAATCTCAAGTGTCCAGTTGTTATGACAGATATTGATCAAGAGCGCGCCGATAAGGGTGTCGCTTGGGTCAAGGCAGAGATTGCAAAACTAGTTGAGAAAAAGCGTATGCATCCAGAAGCGGCGGCGCGATTAGTGGGACTCATAAGCGGTTCAGCTGATCAAAGCGTCTTTGCAGGGTGTGACTTCGTTATCGAAGCTATTTTTGAAGAACTCTCACTCAAGCAAGATCTCTTCAAAAAGTTAGAGGCGATCGTCTCCCCCGAATGCGTTATTGCAACTAATACATCTTCGCTCTCTGTAGAAGCGATGAGTCAAGGTATGAAAAATCCAGAGCGCGTGATTGGTTTCCACTTCTTCAATCCAGTGGCAGTGATGCCGCTACTTGAAGTTGCACGCACGAGTGCCACTGATGATGTGACAACTGCAACTGCTGTAGCCATTGGCAAAGAACTCAAGAAGACAATGGTGATTACAAAGGATGCACCAGGTTTTGTTGTCAATCGCTTGCTCACACGTTTCATGGGCGAAATCACCGATGCAATGGATGAGGGCACAGCCCCTGATGTTGCAGATGGGGCGATGCGAAGCATTGGTTTCCCAATGTCACCATTTGAATTACTTGGCCTCGTTGGTCCAGGTGTTGCGTTGCATGTCTCTGAGACACTCAATAAGAATTTGGGACCACGTTATCGAATCTCACCTTCAATGCAACGTATGGTCAAAGAAGGCGTTCGCACTTTCTATATCAAAAATGATGATGGAACTCTCACGCCGAATCCTGCCGCACTTGCACTCGTTGAAAAAGGCGAAAAGGCTTCCACTGCAGAGCAAGTTCGCTTGCGCGCACTGACTGCAATTGCGCAAGAAGCACGCATGATGCTCGATGAAGGAGTTGTTTCAACACCTGCAGAGATTGATTTATGTATGTTAATGGGCGCTGGTTGGCCAATGCACTTAGGTGGAATTTTGCCGTACTTAGATCGCGAAGGAATTAGCGATTCTGTTTGTGGTCAACGTTTTCATGCTCCTGGAGTTGCATCCCTTCTCTAACAGAGCTACTCCATTCCACAACACTGCGTGTGATGTTTTGAGCGGTAATACCTAAATCGCTCAAAACTTCCCCGCGCTTTGAATGTTCAATAAATTCAAGTGGAACACCAATCGAATGTATTGGCACCATCAGTCCTGCATCTCTAAACATTTCAGAGATTGTGCTTGCAATACCACCGTGGCGAATTCCATCTTCTAACACAACAACACTCTTATAGCGCTGGGCCATTGTAATAAGTGAAACCGGAAGTGGCTTTACCCATCGCGGATCAATAACCGTGACGCCAACACCTTCGCGATATGCCTGTGATGCGGCCTCAACTGCAACGTGTGCAAGGGCTCCAACGCTGACTAACAAAACGTCTGCACTTTCCCCGCGATACAAAACATCGATTCCGTCGCGGCGCTCAAATGCCGGAATATCTTCTATAACCGCACCCTTTGGAAAACGAAGAAGTGATGGAGCATCAGATATTGCTACCGCTTCATTGAGTGTCTCTTTCTAGCGCGCACCATCGCGTGGCGCTGCAACATGAAGTGTTGGAATAATTCCAGTAAGAGCTAAGTCCCACATTCCATTATGTGATGGTCCGTCATCGCCAGTAATACCAGAGCGATCGAGAACAAAAGTAACTCCAGCCTTATGGAGTGCAACATCTAATAAAACTTGATCAAATGCGCGGTTCAAAAATGTTGAATAGAGAGCAACGACTGGGTGCAGGCCAGCAAATGCCATTCCTGCAGCACTTGTTACAGCGTGCTGTTCTGCAATACCAACATCGATGGTGCGCTCTGGGAAATGCTTTTGGAATGAATCTAGGCCGGTTGGGCCAAGCATCGCTGCAGTAATTGCAACAATATCTTCGCGCTTGTGGCCAATGCGTACTAACTCATCAGAAAATACTTGCGTCCAGCTAGTGCCACTTTTTGCAATGGGCTCACCAGTCTCGGGATCAACAATGCCAACAGCATGGAACTTTTCTGCCTCATCTTCAACTGCAGGTTGGTAGCCACGCCCCTTTTCGGTAATGGCGTGGACCAATATTGGTTCACCAAATTCTTTTGCTTTAGTGAGGGCTCGCTCCATAGCAGCAATATCGTGACCATCAATTGGACCCATATATTTCAAGCCAAGATCTTCAAACATTCCCTGTGGGGCGACAATATCTTTGATTCCCTTTTTCATTCCATGCAGAGTTTCATAAATAGGTGTTCCGACAACTGGAGTCTTGCTCAGAACTTCTTTACCCCAATCAAGGAAGCGTTCATATCCTTGCGTGACGCGAAGAGTTGAAAGATATGTTGCAACACCACCAATAGTTGGCGAATAAGAGCGTTCGTTATCGTTGACAACAATGACTAAGTTACGGCTCTCTTGTGAGGCAATATTATTGAGCGCCTCCCATGACATTCCACCTGTCAGTGCGCCATCTCCAACAACAACCACAACGTGGCGATCATCTTGTTGTGTGAGTGAGAAACCTCTTGAGATTCCATCGCCCCATGAGAGCGCTGTGGATGCGTGCGAGTTTTCAATAACATCGTGTTCGCTTTCCGAACGGTTTGGATACCCGGCTATGCCTCCGCGTTGGCGCAACTTGTCGAATTTATCTGCTCGACCAGTCAGAATTTTGTGAACGTAGCTTTGGTGTCCTGTATCAAAGAGAACAACATCTTTAGGAGATTCAAAGACTCTATGGATAGCAATAGTGAGTTCAACTACGCCTAAGTTTGGACCTAAGTGGCCACCAGTTTTGGAAACTTTCTCAACTAAGAAGGTTCGAATCTCTGCAGCAAGTGCGTCGAGTTGATCGTGGGTCAGCGCATCTAAATCTCGCGGTGACTTTATCGATTCAATCATGAGCACAATTCTAGTTTGCCGCCCTCAATTTTGCACTAATTAGCGAGTAGTGAGCGCAATACATACTGCATGATTCCGCCATGGCGATAGTAATCTGCCTCACCCGGTGTATCGATGCGTACTTTCGCACTAAATTTCTTATCTCCTGCGCTAACGCTAACCGTCTTGGGAGTGGTGCCACTATTGAGTTCGACAATTCCTGAAATTGCAAATGTTTCCTCACCGGTGAGACCAAGTGATTGAGCATTTTGGCCATCAAGGAATTGCAAAGGCAGAACGCCCATGCCGATCAAGTTAGAGCGGTGAATTCTTTCAAAGCTTTCGG
>CAIZHT010000060.1 GCA_903932885.1 uncultured Actinomycetes bacterium | reverse complement strand
ATCTGGTGTTTGTGTAAATGCATCAAATGGAGTCGGTTGATCAATACTTCCAATATTGAAGTATGAGTCATATGTGCTGTTGGATAAAAATCCAAGTCCATGCGCAAGTTCATGGAGCATGACAGATTCAA
This sequence comes from uncultured Actinomycetes bacterium, assembly GCA_903932885.1. The sequence continues at coordinate 1,774 of CAIZHT010000060.1, read as the reverse complement.
GATCATATTCGCGCGACGTTGGCGTGCTATCACCGCGCTGATTCCACGATGCTGTGGAATTTACTTGAATAATCATCTCTGATGAAACTTTATCTAAATCCTTTTTAGCAAGTGCATTAGCTAGCGCTGATGGGTACCAGAGTGAGGCATCAGGTGCGCCTTCAAAGCCAGAGTAGTAATTACCAGGACGAGCACTTCCAAGAACTCCCCATGAAGGAGAACGGCCCCAGCTTGCTTCAACAGATATTGGAACTACTGATTGAAAATTCGCACTCCAGATATCAATGGCGGACTGCACTTCGATCTTTGCCCACTCTGGAAAATTTTTATAATTGACGACAAATTTAGATTTTGCTTCGATATTTGCTGAGCGGGGTTTATTAGTCGTAGTTGCGTTAGCGCTCTTTACCGCTGAGGTACCTGCAAATGTGTGACCCCAGACCGTTGAAGGTGCAACACGAACAAGGGCTTGCGCAGGGGCACCGAGAAAAACTCCAGCAAAGAGCGCTGCAACGAGTGTCGCACTGCCAACTCTTCGCCCGAATAAATTTCGCATATTGGCAAACGGTATCAGGATGAGATGATTTACCAATGGCCCCTAACCCGCAGAATGACTTCTCTAAGGCAATTGACAGGATTCACAAGGAAGCAATCCCTGTCATTGACTTTTCGGGCACCTCCTCGCGCCGAGAAGCAACGCTAGATGAAGCTAGAGAAGAGTTAGCGCAATCACTTAGCAGAATTGCACATTCAGTATTTTCAAAAAAATATGGCCCATTGGTTGGTACGGTGACGGAGAGCACTGTCATCGCAGTCCTAAAGGATGTTGAAAATAATGTTTATCGCGCAAAAGGTGATGTCACATTAGTTGTACAAGAATTACTAGATCGAGCCATGGGTAGTAGAAAAACTAAATGACGGTAGTCACTGTTTATTCTCGCACTGGCTGCCATCTATGCCACGACGCAATTGAGATACTTGAAAAAATGAAGGATGAACTCGAGTTTTCAATTGATGTAATTCTTATAGATGGAAATCCTGAGTTAGAGAAGCTATATGGAGAGCAGATTCCTGTTACGCAGATTGATGGCCAGCATCATGATTTCTGGAGAGTAGAGCCTGAAAGATTTAGATCTTCTCTTTTGAAATATCGTCAGCATCAATAATTGTGTAGGAATATCCCTGCTCGGCAAGGAAGCGTTGTCTGTTCTGTGCAAAATCTTGATCAATTGTGTCTCGTGAAACTAGAGAATAAAAAGTAGCGCTACGACCATCAGATTTTGGACGCAAGATACGTCCTAATCGTTGTGCTTCTTCTTGACGTGAACCAAAGGCGCCAGATACTTGAATAGCAATCGTTGCATCAGGTAAATCGATTGAGAAGTTAGCGACCTTGGAAACTACGAGGCAGGTTAGTTCTCCAGTCCTAAACATATTGAAAAGTCTTTCGCGCTCTTTCACTGGTGTATCGCCTTTGATTACTGGCACACCTAAGACTTCTGATAAATCATCGAGTTGAGTTATGTATTGCCCAATCACCAATATCTGTTCGCCAGCATGTTTTTTGACCAAAGTCTCTACAACATTTCGCTTTGTGCGAGTTGTTGCGCAGTAGCGATAGCGCTCTTCTGGTTCTGCTGTTGCGTAGAGCAATCTCTCATCTTCAGTGAGATTGACGCGAACTTCAATACATTCAGCAGGTGCGATATATCCCTGTGATTCAATCTCTTTCCAGGGTACGTCATATCGCTTAGGCCCGATGAGTGAGAAAACT
>CAIZHT010000059.1 GCA_903932885.1 uncultured Actinomycetes bacterium | reverse complement strand
GGATTCAGGGCATATCTATTCTGGTAAATATGAAGGCCCATATTGCGTTGGCTGCGAAGAGTTCAAATTGCCTGGTGATCTCATTGATTCCAATGGTGAGAAGTTATGTCCAATACATAGCAAACCAATTGAGCTCGTCAACGAAGAGAATTGGTTCTTCAAGTTATCTGATTTCGCACAACCACTTTTAGATCATTACAAGAAAAATCCGGAAGCATGTCAACCAGAGAGCGCTCGTAACGAAGTTGTTTCATTTCTCGAAGGCGGCGTATCTGATTTATCCATTTCTCGCTCTACATTTGATTGGGGAATTCCCGTTCCCTGGGATAAGAAGCAAGTTGTCTATGTTTGGTTTGATGCGCTGCTCAACTACGCAACTGCGGTGGGACTAACAGATGCACCAGATTCTGAAGGCGGAAAGAAATTTGCAGCAACATGGCCAGCAGATGTTCACCTTGTCGGAAAAGATATCTTGCGATTTCACGCAGTTATCTGGCCAGCAATGTTGATGGCTGCAGGAATTGATATTCCTAAGAAAGTCTTTGCGCATGGTTGGCTACTTGTTGCAGGTGAAAAGATGAGCAAGAGCAAGCTCACAGGTATTGCGCCAAGTGATATCACTAGCCACTTTGGTGTTGATGCATTCCGTTATTACTTCTTGCGTGCAATTCCCTTTGGTAGCGATGGCTCTTTCTCTTGGGAAGATATGAGTGCGCGCTATACATCAGAACTTGCTAATGATTTTGGAAACCTTGCATCCCGCCTAGCTGCAATGATTGAAAAATACTGCGATGGCATACTTCCAGCAGTAAGTGGCGATGAAACATTGCAATCAGCCCTTGCTGCCACAGTTGAAAAAGCCGATACAGCAATGTGTGCACTTGATTTTCAAGGTGGCATCAATTCAATTATGGAATTCTGCAAGAAGGTAAATGGCTATGTAACTGAGAAAGAGCCTTGGATTTTGGCGAAAGATCCTGCAAATAAAAAGCAGCTTGAAGAAGTTTTGTATAACACCGCCGAATCCCTACGTGCTTTAGCTGTCTTGTTACATCCCGTAATGCCAGCAACGTGTGAAATATTGTGGGAGAGCCTCGGAGCGCAAGAAAAACTTGGCTCCATTGCGAAACAAAAGATTTCAGATGTAGCAACATGGGGTCAGTTACCATCTGGCGCACGCGTAACTAAGACTCCGGTTCTCTTTCCACGTTTAGAAACTAACGCCTAAGAATTATGGCTGATCGCCACAATCGAGATCTAGATCGCCCTCGAGCACCACTTCCACAACCACTTCCCGTAGCAACTATTGATGCACATGCGCATTTAGAAATTGTTACTAATACTGCTGCTGATTCGGTAGAAGTTGGCGAAGTAATTGAGGAAGCGCGCAGCGTTGGTGTTGATCGCATTGTCCAAGTTGGTTATTCGGCGCAGCAATCACAATGGTGCGTTGATGCAGCAAGCAAATGGGATACCGCAGTACTTGCAGCAGTTGCACTTCACCCTAACGAAGCACCAGTTGTACAAGATTTAGCGGCAGACTTGAAAATTATTGAAGCACTTGCTCAGCACCCCCGAGTTCGCGCAATTGGTGAGACGGGATTAGATTATTTTCGGACACCTCCTGAATTGCGTAGCGTCCAACAAGATTCTTTCAAGTGGCATATTGAATTAGCTAAAAAAACAGGCAAAGCACTAGTTATTCATGATCGTGATTCACACGATGATGTTCTTTCAATCTTGCTAGAAGTTGGCGCCCCAGAGAAAACTATTTTTCACTGTTTCTCTGGTGATGAAGTAATGGCAAAAACGTGTATAGAGCGGGGTTACATTCTCTCCTTTGCCGGCACTCTGACATTCAAGAATGCTCCTGCACTTCGCGAAGCGGTAAAGCTTGTACCGATTGAACAGTTATTAGTGGAGACGGATTCTCCTTTTCTCTCACCTATGCCTCATCGCGGAGCGCTCAATACCCCTGCAAATATTGCGACAATCGTGCGAGCGATGGCGGCTGAGCGAAATCAAGATCTAGGCGAATTAGCCAATGCACTAGGTGAAAATGGCGAACGGATATTTGGTTCATTTGCGAGAAGTTCATGACGCTACTTGGCGCAGCGCAGATACGTGAATTAGCGGAGGCAATCGGGCTCAAACCAGCAAAAGCATTGGGGCAAAATTTTGTTATTGACTCCAATGTATGCAAAAAAATTGTGCGCATCGCAGGAGT
>CAIZHT010000058.1 GCA_903932885.1 uncultured Actinomycetes bacterium | reverse complement strand
TCGCTCCCTCGCGCAGCACTTCTTTTGGCACAAGGAACAGGGCGCTTGATTCGCTCTGTTGATGATCGCGGAGTTGTTGCTATTTTGGATTCACGAATCGTGACTAAGCGCTACGGAAGTGTTTTACTCAACTCAATGCCACCACTGTGGCGAACATCAGATGGGGCGGTAGTACGAGAATCTTTGCGACGCTTAGCCCAAAAGAGTAAGGATTAACTTCTTCACTTCTGGCCATGTTGCGCCAAAACTTGGATGAAGTAATTGTTCGTCAACTTTATCAATCTCAATCCAACGCACTTCATGTGATTCATCATTTATTTCATGAGCAACTAAGTCGGGTGAACCAAGAGCTATGACTGTGTCATAGCGCCAATTTCCATGATTATCTTCAAATATAGTTAGAGGTGTAACACATTGAGGATCGATACCTGTCTCCTCAATTGCTTCTCGAATAGCGCCTTCTGTCACGCTTTCATGTGAATCGCGAGCACCGCCGGGGATTCCCCACGTATCTCCATTGTGAACCCACGGTGCGCGATGTTGCATCAAAACTGAGCCATCACGAATGATGATTAAACCCGCAGCGCCATTTTTGCCCCAATGACGATTGCCGCAATCGCAATCAATCCAGCCATCTCCATCGCGCGCCACCATGTTCCTAGAGTGGCATATCTATCCACAAGGTGAGTAGTTGAAAGGGATGAGCTATCCCTTGAGATTTACCCTGCCGCGCATGACATACAAAAAATATCTACTGCTCGTGCCAATTTTTTCACTCATCCCATTAGTACCCAATTACGCATCTGGAGCCGACTGCTTGAAATCGGCGTGCATCGATGTCTATACCCACAATGGCGAAATCATCATTGAGGGCCGCAAAGGCAGCGGTCCAATCAAGAAAAAAACAATAACAAAAGTTCCGAGTGCACCTAAAGCCAAAGTTTCCAAGAAGGCGATACCTCCGAAGCCCTCAGGTACTCCTGTTCCAAAAGTAAAACGAACATACAAGCCCCGAGTAGTAAAGAAAATTACACAATCACCAGCAGTTTCACTCAGTGATCGTCTGATAAAACTCTTACCTACTGCAGGTGTTGCATACCAACCTGAAATAGAGCCACTGATCAATGTACCTGTCTATTTTTGGTGTGACCTTCCCGCAATTTTTCAAAGCAGAGTCAATGTTGTTGGAGAAATTGTTGATGTTGCACTGCGGCCAAGTTATACGTGGTCATTTGGCGATGGAACATTTATGAGTTCCATTGAAAATGGTGCGCCATATCCCGATGGAAAAATCCGCCACACATATTCACAGCCTGGTACTTATCTAGTGACCTTGCTTTCAACCTGGAATGGCATTTTCACACATAACGGCGCGAGTCGCGCAATTACAGGAACTATCAAAAAAACTTCGGTGGCAACAGTCACTGTCGTAAGCGCACCAACAACTTTTGTGAATTGAGAAATAATGACTACTTGCACACCATCAGATGATCGCAGCAATATTATTTATTCATTAGATTCAATTGCCATCTCAACAGATTCAGAGTTTATCGAGGCAGTTCAGGGTTTCTTTGTTGATTCGGATTCACCAGAACTCAATATTTTGCAACAAGATGGTGCTAATGCAATTGTGGATTTAGCCCTTGATTACGAGATGAATGGCTCTTGTGACGATCTTGATTTGCTTGCCCATGTAATTGGGCGTTTGAGTGATATTCAAGTACGAGATTACGCACTGGGTTCACATAATGATGAGAACTTATCTACTTATTTAGCGATGTGGCATAACCTCACCATCATTGCTCCAACGCACTACATCGCACCCGTTGCATGTCTCTTTGCCTCATTGGCATATGAAAATGGAGATAGCGAGCTTGCTCTCAAAGCAATCGAGCGAGCACTCCATGATGACCCCGCTTATTCACTAGCTATTTTGCTGCGTCGCGTTTTCAAAGCGGGCTGGCCGCCTCGTTCATTTTCAGCCATGCGAGCAGAACTACATCCAAAGATTGTTGCGACTATTTTTCAACGCTGAAAATGCTTTAGAATCGGTTTCATGTCATCCCAGATTGATTCATTAGAAAGCGCTCTTACTCATATTCAAGAGATCATTGATTCGAGTCAGGAGCGCTTTTTACTGGGCATTGTCGGAAAACCAGGCAGTGGTAAATCAACTTTTACAAAATCACTTGTCAAT
>CAIZHT010000057.1 GCA_903932885.1 uncultured Actinomycetes bacterium | reverse complement strand
GGTAGCAACAGGTCTTCAGCGCTCTGCTCGAATCATCACTGCAGCAGCACTATTACTTGCAGTTGTCTTTGGTGCATTCGTAACTAGCGGTGTTACATCTATCAAAATGCTCGGATTCGGTGTGGCATTAGCAGTTCTTCTTGATGCAACTATTGTTCGCGCGCTATTGGTCCCTGCACTTATGCGACTATTTGGAGAACGTAACTGGTGGGCTCCTAAATCACTGCGACGATTTACGCTCAAGCACTAGTTTCCTCTACCCTAGCGTCATGGATCTTCTAGCAACTCTGCAATGCGCTGATCAGCCAGGCATCGTGCATGCAATGACAACGGCGATTCTCAATTGCGGTGGCAACATCATTGAGAATCAACAATTTACTGATCCGACCACAAAAACATTCGTAATGCGCACTCGCTTTGAAACTTCTCAAGGCGAGAAGGCAGCTAATGATTCTTTAGATAAAGAACTCTCTCGATTCTCTCCCTCTTTATCTATTCGCCCTACAGACCAGAAGCCACGTGCACTTATTTTGGTAACAAAAGAGAGCCACTGCCTTCGTGATCTTCTCTACTTGTTTGAACTCGGTGAATTACACATTGATATCCCGCTCGTTATCTCAAACCACCCCGAACTCAAAGATTTAGTTGAATCCCATGGAATTCCATTTCTCCACCTGCCAGTGAGTGCAGATAACAAGGATGCGCAAGAGAAAGCAATCCTGGCAAAGATTGCAGAACTCAAAATTGATTTTGTTGTTCTTGCTCGTTACATGCAAGTTCTATCAAAGAATTTCTGCAACCAAATGCCTGCAAAAATTATCAATATTCACCATAGCTTCTTGCCAGGATTCAAAGGCGCCAAGCCGTATCACCAAGCTCACGATCGCGGCGTAAAGATCATCGGAGCTACTGCGCACTTTGTTACCGATGAATTAGATGAAGGTCCAATCATCGAACAAGATGTTGCCCATGTAACTCACTCTTCAACTGCTGAAGATTTGCTCGCACTAGGAAGAGATATCGAAAGACGTGTACTTGCAAAAGCAGTAAAGCTCTATTCTGAAGATCGAATCTTTCTTGTAGGCAAACGAACAATTATCTTTTCGTAAGTGTCCCCGGCGGGAGTTGAACCTGCGACCTACCGCTTAGGAGGCGGTTGCTCTATCCACTGAGCTACGGGGACTGATGTTGAGTGAGAATCTTCTCAGATAACACCTATTGCCAATAATTTTCTATCAGATTAGGGTTGTGAACCTAAGAAGATGGAGTTATTTCCTCATGAGAGGCCAACAATGAAGGCGCTGGTTATTGGCGCTGGTGGCGTAGGTCGGGCAATAGTAAATATTGCATCCCGAAGATCATTTATCACTTCAATGGTTATCGCCGATCGAGATCTATCACGTGCCGAGCAAGCGGTAAATAGAGTCAATGATTCACGATTTTCTGCGGCAGAAGTAAATGCTGCAGAACTTGAAGATATAAGGGCTCTTATTCGCAAAGCTAATCCTGACATCGTGATCAATGCTGTTGATCCTCGATTTGTAATGCCAATTTTTCTTGCATGTGAAATTGAGAATACAAACTATATGGATATGGCGATGTCTTTATCGCGTCCACATCCGCATTACCCAAATACAGAAACTGGCGTGAAGTTAGGTGATGAACAATTCGCACGTGACTGGAACTGGGCAGAACGCAAGATTTATGCAATGGTCGGAATGGGAATTGAACCTGGGATGAGCGATGTCTTTGCGCGTTATGCCTCTGATCATCTCTTTAGCCGAATTGATTCAATAACAATTTTGGACGGTTCAAATATCACTGTTGAGGGCCACAACTTTGCTCCATCTTTTTCAATTTGGACAACTATTGAAGAGTGTCTCAATCCGCCAATTGTTTGGGAAGATGGTCGCGGTTGGTACACGACAGCGCCATTTAGTGAAATTGAAGTCTTTGATTTCCCAGAAGGTATCGGTCCTGTTGAATGTGTCAATGTTGAACACGAAGAAGTTGTTTTGATTCCACAAAAAATTGAAGCTAAGAAAGTAAATTTCAAATACGGGCTTGGTGCGCAATTCATTACGACTCTGAAAACAATTCACATGCTTGGCTTGGATCGCAAGGAACATGTCGATGTTCAAGGTATTTCTGTTTCACCTCGAGATTTGCTAGCCGCATCACTTCCTGATCCGGCAACACTGGGATCGCGTATGAAAGGTAAAACTTGCGCCGGTGCACTTGTGCGTGGGCTCAATAAAGAAGGTAAGCCCTACGCCTGCTACATGTATAACGTCGTCGATAATGAATGGTCTATGACTAATTACGGAGATCAAGCAGTTGTATGGCAGACAGCTATCAATCCAGTTATTGCAATGGAGTTGATTCACAAAGGTGTTTGGGTGCCCGAAGGAGTGAGTGGTCCCGAATGGTTTGATGCAAAACCTTTCTTAGATTTACTAGGTGATTATGGAACTACGTGGGAAATCCGCGAAGAAGATAGTTCCGATATACATGCCTAAAAATGAATTCGATGTTGTCGTAATTGGATCAGGATTTGGTGGATCTGTTGCAGCGCTTCGTCTTCGCGAAAAAGGTTATTCGGTAGCAGTCCTAGAAGCAGGGCGTCGTTTTGAGGATAAAGATTTTCCAAAGACTTCATGGCGATTGCGCAAATTCCTCTTTGCGCCAGCGTTGGGTTTCTATGGAATTCAAAGAATTCATGCACTACCGGATGTGCTTATCTTGGCAGGTGCAGGAGTTGGCGGCGGTTCCCTTGTCTATGCAAATACTTTGTATCAACCGGATGATAAATACTTCAATGATCCTCAGTGGAAATCC
>CAIZHT010000056.1 GCA_903932885.1 uncultured Actinomycetes bacterium | reverse complement strand
TGGTGCAACTATCGCAACACTCGTTGTTTTCTTCTACGCAAATGAAGGTTCATCACTTCCACTCAATAATTTGGGATGGATTCTTGGTGCAATTGCAGTAGGTACCCTCATCGGAGTTCCTGCCGCTCGCAAAGTTCAGATGACTCAAATGCCACAACTAGTTGCACTATTCAATGGTGTTGGTGGTGGCGCAGCAGCACTTGTTGCAATCGTTGAGTACCTGAACTTAGGAGACACAGCAACAACTGCTGAAGTTATCTTTACAGTATTTACTGTCATTGTTGGATGTGTTTCATTTAGCGGTTCCGTTATTACCTTCCTCAAGCTTCAAGAGCTGATGACTACACGCCCAGTTGTATTTCCAGGTGGGCGCTTTGTAATCGCAGGAACGCTTGTTGCAGTTCTTGGTGTAGCTGTGTGGGTTGTAACTGCTCTTGGAACAACTCCGCTATTGGTACTTGCTGGACTCTCCCTTCTCTTCGGTGTGCTCTTTGTACTGCCAGTGGGTGGAGCAGATGTACCGATCGTCATCTCACTTCTCAATGCATTTACTGGTCTAACAGTTGCTGCAAGTGGATACGTCCTCGACTCAGTTCTATTGATTATTGCTGGAACTCTTGTCGGCGCATCAGGAACAATCTTGACTCGCTTGATGGCAGAGGCCATGGGACGCTCGCTCTTTGGAACTCTTTTCGGTGCATTTACAGCAAAACCACAAGACACTTCAGGAGCCGCAGAAGATCGTCCAGTGCGATCAGGTTCACCTGATGATGTTGCAATCTTGCTCAACTATGCACGTCGCGTTGTAATCGTTCCTGGTTTTGGTCTTGCAGTTGCGCAAGCACAACATACAGTTCGCGAACTTGCAGATTTGATGATTTCTAAAGGAATTGATGTTGCATATGGAATTCACGCAGTTGCAGGACGTATGCCTGGACACATGAACGTTTTACTTGCTGAGGCAAATGTTCCATACGATCAATTACTTGAAATGGATGAGGTCAATCCAACATTTGGGCAAACTGATGTTGCAATTGTTATTGGTGCAAATGACGTTGTGAATCCAGCAGCAAAGAACTCACCTGGTTGCCCAATTTATGGAATGCCAATTCTTGAAGTTTCAAATGCTGCAAATGTAATCTTCTTGAAGCGTTCTATGCGTCCTGGATTTGCTGGTATCGAGAATGAACTTCTTTATGACCCAAAGACCATGCTTCTATTCGGTGATGCGAAAGCTTCGCTCACCAAGGTAGTTGGAGCGCTTAAGGCACTTTAGAAAGTAGACAAGCCAAAAGCTGCGGCTACGGTGACTGAAAAGATAAGAGCACAGTCACCTTTAGCCCAGCTTTTTGCTTTACGCCTTTTCGAATTGCAAGTAGTTGAAAGTTCAATTACTCTTGGCATAGTCGAAGGAGAGCCGAAATGCCTGCAGTAACAGTTAGCGATATAACAATTTTGCCTCGTGTAAGCAGCGCACCTGATGGTCGCGCACGCCGTGTAAAAAGCATTACTACTGCGCCTCAAGGTTTCGAAGGCGAAGGCTTTCCAGTTCGCCGCGCATTTGCAGGCGTTGATATAGCAGAGCTAGATCCCTTTATTCACTTAGATCAAATGGGCGAAGTTGAATACGCACCAGGTGAGCCAAAAGGTACTCCGTGGCATCCACATCGTGGATTCGAAACAGTTACATACATCATCGATGGAATTTTTGATCATCGTGATAACAACGGTGGTGGTGGAACAATTACAGATGGTGATACTCAGTGGATGACTGCTGGTGCTGGAATTCTTCACATTGAAACTCCCCCAGAACATTTAGTAATGAGTGGCGGTTTATTTCACGGTTTTCAGTTATGGGTGAACTTACCTGCCGCTAAGAAATGGTCGCCTCCTGCTTATCAAGATGTTCGCGCGAAAGATGTTGCACTCGTATCTTCAGCAGATGGTGGCGCACTCATTCGAATAATTGCTGGAGAAGTTGACGGTCACCAAGGACCAGGTACAACACAGACACCTATTACTTTGGTACATGCAACTATTGCAGCGGGTGCAGAACTTCGACTTCCTTGGCGCCGTGATTACAACGCACTTGTTTACACATTGGCTGGACATGGTTTTGTTGGCGAAGAAGCACGACCTGTGCAGATGGGTCAACTCACTGTCTTTGATGAAGGTGACACGATTGTTGTACGAGCAGCAAATGTTCAAGAGTCGCGCTCACCTGAACTAGAACTATTCATTCTTGGTGGCCAACCAATCAAGGAACCTGTTGCTTGGATGGGGCCATTCGTAATGAATACAAAGCGTGAAGTTCTACAAGCCTTTGAAGATTTCCAAAAGGGTTTGCTTGGAACAATTCCTGCTATTTACCGTGAAGATGCCACACCAAAGAAGCCGTTGAATCGCAGTGGCGATGGCTCCAAACTTGGTGGAGATTCAAAGGCCACATCTGTAGATGAAATCCTCAACGTGCATGGAGCGCCAACAACTATTCAAGAAAAGTAAGCATTCGGAGCAACGTTTTTTCAAGATAAGAGCGACTTCGGAGCATTTTCTTTTCAAGAAAAGCAGGAATTCGAGATCACTTCTTTTCACGAAAAAGAGGATGTGTATAACTCAGAAGTAATGTCAGTACCTTCCTAAAGTATTCACTCTATGAAGATCGCGAGTTCAGATGTAGCAGCACTATTACTTGCTACTCCAGGTATAGAAACTCTTGCATCCCTCATTGCAATCGATCCCCGTACTCTTGAAAGCGGCGCACGAATTGATTATTTGAGTGCACTAGAGCGTCAAAGTGCTTGGTTACAAGCTGCGATGCAAAGAGCGATTGTTGCAGTCGCTGGTGAAGAGCCATCTGTTGGCGAAGGTATCTTCTTCGGAGTCGATGATGCAGAACGTGAAGATATCTCCACTGCCCTACGTATGTCTCCCAATAGCGCCCAGATTCGAATTGATGTAGCACGTACTCTCGTCAATCATCTTCCGAATACCTGCTCTGCCCTTGCATCCGGGGAAATATCTCCCGCTCATGCCACTGTCATTGCTCGCGAAACTGCCTCTGCCATTCGCGATGGACTGCCTCCATTTGCAATCTACGAGATAGAGAGCAAAGCCCTTGCTCATGCTGAATTCCATACACCGGCGCAAGTGGCAAATAAAGTTCGCACAGTATTAGCAACTGTTGCACCTGCAAATTTTGAGAGCGTTGTTGATAAGGCACGCGATACTCGACGAGTTAGTTGTTACAGAGAAAATGATGGGATGTCCACAGTTGTCGCAATACTCCCTGCTGAAGATGCACAAATTGTAATGAAGGCGATTGAAGCATGTATTATTCGCTCCGAACGAAGTGAAAAAGCTCGAGAAGTAAGCGAAACTCGCGCCGAAAAAGATCCACGTAGTGCAGATATGAAACGTGCCGATGCGCTCACTGATATGGCATCACAATCACTTGCTGCAATGAGCGAAGATTTACTTGCACATCGTCGCCCAATCACCGTCAATGTCACAATCGATCTTCCAACTCTCTTGGGTCTTGCAGAGAATCCGGGGCAACTCGCGGGTTATGGCGCAATTCCCGCCTCCGTTGCTCGCACACTCGCCTCCGATGGAAAGTGGCGCAGATTTATAACTGATCCTCAGAGCGGCGCACTTCTAGATTACGGACGAGAAACTTATCTACCGCCGCAACAACTTGTTGATTTTCTTATCGCCAGAGATAGAACATGCAGATTTCCTGGATGTCGACAGTCGGCATATCGCGGGGATCTCGATCATGCGCAGAGTTGGGAAAGTGGCGGAGATACGAGTGCGCAAAATTTAGGCGCTCTCTGTAGGAGGCACCATCGAATGAAAACGCATGGCGGGTGGGAATTAGTCAGTAATAGTGATGGCTCATGCGACTGGAAATCTCCAACCGGTAAAGAGTTTCATGTGCCAGCTCGCCCGATACTCGAAGCGGTCTAATCTAAGTAATACTTACCCAATGATTTGGTGGCCTACCGAAGTTCCAACGCTTTCGCGCGGACTAATTACTCTGCGTCCTGCGCGTGAGAGTGACATTCAATCTATTTATGAAGCCTGCCAAGATCCATTGATTCCAAAATTTACAACTGTTCCAGCTAATTACACATTGGCACATGCAGAGTTCTTCATCCGAGAGAAAGCTCCTCAATCATTTCTCAACCAGAGCGAACTCTTATTCATCATGGAAAAGGGCGTAGGTGACGATGCAAAGTTTGCTGGCCCTATCTCGTTTCATTCATTCGATGTTGCAAATGAGAGCGCAGAGATTGGTTATTGGATAACTCAAGAGATGCGCGGAATGGGCATCGGCAAAATAGCGTGCCACCTACTCACAGACTACGGCTTTACCACTATGGGATATAGGCGAATTCAGGCCCACGTCAATGTTGAGAATATTGCTTCGCGTAAATTACTACTTGCCTCGGGCTATACACTCGAGGGAGTAATTAGATCTAAGGTAAAAGAAGTTGACGGACAATTCACGGATATGGCTCTCTTCTCTATTTTGAATGATGAATGGAAGGGTTTATAACTATGGAATCACTTGCAATAATTGTTGCAATCATTTTTATGATTGCACTCCTTGGTGGGCCCACTGCATATGTCCTTACCTATATTCCAGGTGAAACTCTTCTAGCGAAGGTACTTCGTAGAATTCCAATTCTTACCATTACTTTTTTGAGCATTATTGTCTGTACCCAATTGATTTTTGCGGCCATTCCAATCATGGGGAAAACGGCTGGATTCTTTGGGCTCGTTACTAATTATTTCGCAATCCGTCGTGAGTTCTTTCCTGATTTCTATTTACGAAAGTACTTGAAGGGCAAAGGAATTGGCGGAGGCCGCTCCAAAGGTAATGATGGACATGGCCCAGCAGGTCAGCATTAAATACAAATAAATAAAAACTAGTGGAGGTGCCGGGAATCGAACCCGGGTCCTTCGGTACCAAAACAAGACTTCTACGGGCGTAGTGTGCTTATCGTTTTCTCAGTTCCGGATCTCTTACACACAAGTATCCGACAAACTCATTTGCGAAATATTTCTCCGGCGATGTCCGCAACACCATCGCCAAGAAAAGCCCTCTATCGGCGTTAGATTCCAGAACGAAGGCGCATCTGGGCTAACGGATTACAGAGCTCGCTTAGGCAGCGAGAGTGTAATCAGCGGCAGTTGTACTGGCGCTTGATTTTTTGCACAGGTTTTTGGTTAACGAGATCATCCTGGCTTCCTCGGCCCGCTTCCCTTGTCTCAACATCCAAAGTCGAGACCGTTCACCCCCAAGCTTCGTTATCTCATTCGCAAAGATTTACCCTGCGCGCTCAATATCGAAAAATCTTGGGAACTAGAAGCATTACTTCTATCCCCTATGTAATTGTTTTCTAATTGTAAGTCAGAACTCCGTAAAGGCGTAATCAGAGCGTAAAAAGTGAAAGCAAATGGCTTTGAGTTAGTCGTCGTACTTAGAGCGCTTCGAACTCTTTCCAGATTGTCGCCGTGAAATTTCGCGCTCTGCCTCGCGTCCTGCTTCGCGCTCCATCAGTGCAGCACGTTTATCGTGAGCTTTCTTTCCACGAGCAAGTGCTAATTCAATTTTTGCTTTTCCATCTTTGAAATAGAGAGATAGAGGAATCAGCGTCGTTCCACCCTCTTTGAGTTTGCCAATCAATTTATGAAGCTCTTGTTTATGGACCAAGAGTTTGCGATCACGGCGAGGCGTGTGATTCGTCCAGGTTCCTTCTGTGTATTCGGGAATATGAACACCACTGAGCCAAAGTTCACCATCTTGCACCATGGCAAATCCATCAATGAGGGATGCGCGTCCTAGGCGAAGTGATTTCACCTCTGTACCTGTGAGAACAAGCCCGCATTCAAATACATCTTCAATTGAATAGTCATGACGTGCTTTTTTATTTTGGGCAATGAGTTTGCGACCAACCTCTTTTACCATCGTCGCTCACCCGCTGTCATAACTAAACCTTGAGGTAACGGCGAAGAGTAATCACAGATGCAAGAGTGGAGACAACTAGTCCAGTTGCCAACAAATAGGCCGAAGAGACCCAGACTTCGCCCCATCCAAAGAACTTGGTAAATGAGAGAAGTGGAGCGACTTTAGTATCAACAACACTTTTTAGCCCTGCTAATAATCCAGTTGCAAGGACCCAGCCAATAATTGCAGATATAACACCTTCGAGTAAGAATGGAAGTTGAATAGACCACGAAGATGCGCCAACTAGTTTCATTACGCCGGTTTCTCGTCGTCTATTAAATGCTGCGATTCGAAGCGTATTGCTTATCAGCAGAGCAGCAGTGAGTACCGATGCAAGACCAACAAGTAGTGCGCCATTTCGAAGTACTGCAAGGAGTCTAAAGAATTTTTC
>CAIZHT010000055.1 GCA_903932885.1 uncultured Actinomycetes bacterium | reverse complement strand
TGGGTATCTCCACGCGTGTTCGCACTGCATCAAGGTCATCTAATGAACCACCGAAACGGCGTCGCTCCGTGAGCACGCTAATGACATTTGCTCCAGATTCTTCATATCTGCTCGCCAAAGCACCTGGATCTTCAATTGCTGCAAGTGCGCCCTTACTTGGGGAAGAGCGCTTCACCTCTGCAATGATTGAAATCTCTGGCCCGGCAAATGCTTTTCCAACATTTCGAACCGCTGGTGCGCTCTCTAGTGCCTCTCGGATTTGAGCAAGCGGCAAACGACGCATTGCCAAATCTTCTCTTACGCCTTCAATGATTGAATCTAGAACGCTCATTTATTCTCATCATTTTCTGTTGGATCTATTCCTTGATCTAAAGAGTTCCATGGCGTCAAAATCTTTACTTTTCTTTCATAGCGCGAAGAAAGTCGAACTCTTTTTCCAATGAGAATAACTATTACTATGACTACAACAAAAGATATTGCTAACGAGATTCCGTTACTCATGATATCGATTTCATTGCATGAGCTGCGCTTACTGCACCTAAAACAGCTGCTGCCTTATTGATACATTCTTGATTTTCAGATTCTGGATCTGAGTCAGCAACAATTCCAGCTCCTGCTTGTACATACGCTTTACCTTCATAAATCAATGCCGTGCGAATTGCAATACACGCATCAATATTTCCAGTGAAATCTATATATCCGATTGCGCCACCGTAGATTCCGCGACGTGTTGGTTCGAGCTCTTCAATAATTTCCATAGCGCGTGGTTTAGGTGCACCAGATAATGTTCCTGCAGGAAATACAGCAAAGAGAGCATCTACTGGAGAAGATTTCTTTGCAAGCTTTCCAGTAACTGTTGAGACAATATGCATCACGTGTGAATATCGCTCGATATGCATAAAGTCCACAACTTCAACTGAACCTGGTTCACAAATACGACCTAAATCATTTCGACCTAAATCAACTAACATCAGATGTTCCGCACGCTCTTTAGGATCTGCCAATAATTCTTCTCCTAAGCGATGATCTTCCTCTGGAATATCAGAGCGCTTACGAGTGCCTGCAATGGGATGAACCATGACCTCTTTGTGATCGCCTCTATTTGTGACTTTCACCAGGGCTTCTGGGCTTGAGCCAACAATGTTTATTCCGCCATTGAATCTAAAGAGATACATATAGGGGCTTGGGTTATGCAGACGTAGCGCTCTGTATACATCTATGGCATCAGCCGTACATGGAGTTGCAAAACGTTGAGAGAGAACAATTTGAAATGCCTCCCCCGCAACAATCTCCTCTTTCGCTTTGAGAATCTTCTCTTTGTACTGCGCACTTGTCATTGTTGTTTCGACATCTGGAACGTTATAGGCATTGATCTCTGAAATTGCAGATGGAATAGATTGGGTGAGCTCTTCTTGCATTCGATCAAGTCTGGCAACTGCAGCGTCATACGCTTCATCGACTCTATCTGTGCTTCCATCCCAATTGATCGCATTTGCAATCAAAATGAGAGTTCCATCAGCGTGATCCATAACGGCAATATCACTAGTGAGCATGAAATTTAATTCTGGAAGTGGTAAATCCTTTTTTGAAAGCGTGAGTAACTTTTCAAGACCTCGCACACTGTCATAGCCCATGTAACCAACGAGTCCACCCGTCAATGTTGGTAAACCTGGAATAACAGGAGATTTCAAATGTTGAGCAGAAAGACGCAACGCCTCTAGTGGGGCCATTCCTGTTGGCGCACCCGCGGGAGGATTACCTTCCCAGAATGCTTTCCCGTCTCGCTCGGTCAGTGTTGCTTGGCTACGAACGCCAATAAATGAGTATCGAGACCATGCGCCACCATGTTCGGCAGATTCGAGCAGGAAAGTGTTTGGTAAATTCTTTGCAAGTTTTCTATAAATGCCAAGTGGCGTTTCGCCATCTGCTAACAATTTTCGAAATACAGGAATTACATTATTTGTACGTGCATGTTCGCGAAATTCTTCGCGATTCATTTTTGTGAACTCATTTCAAGACCTTGGTGAAAACATGTGATTTCACCTGTGTGACACGCAGCGCCAACTTGGGTCACTTGTAACAAAAGTGCATCACCATCGCAATCAAGTGAGATTGAATGAACCTCTTGTGTATGACCAGATGTTGCACCTTTGATCCACAATTCATTGCGACTACGCGACCAATATGTTGCTCGCCCTGTATTGAGGGTTGCAGCAAGTGACTCTTTATTCATATAGGCGAGCATCAATACTTCGTGAGTTTTCGCATCTTGGGCTATAGCTGGGATCAGAGAATCTGCATCTTTGAGTAATGAGTGAATCTGTGCAGAGAGTTCGATGCGCGCCATGGTCAGATTCTGCCTTACTTGGATGCGCTCATGCGAATGGAATATCCCTGGCCATCTAAATAGCGCTTCACATCACCTATTCGATGCACGCCAAAGTGAAAGACACTTGCAGCCAGTAGAGCATCAGCGCCAGCATCAAGGGCGTGCGCAAAATCTTCAAGAGTTCCAGCACCCCCGCTTGCAATAAGTGGCACTGTAGATATTGCGCGAACTGCAGTAATCATTCCGATGTCATATCCTGCGCGAGTTCCATCAGCATCCATAGAATTCAACAGAATTTCTCCAACTCCTAATGCACATGCTTTTTCAACCCAAGCAAGAGCGTCAATATCTGTTCCTTCTCGCCCGCCGTGCGTTGTTACTTCAAAGCCTGACTCAGTACGAGCGCGACGTGCATCGACTGAAAGAACTAACACCTGGGAACCAAATCGATCTGCAATCTCTGCAATGAGTTCCGGTCTAACTATTGCTGCCGTATTTATGGAAACTTTGTCTGCACCTGCGCGCAAGAGTCGATCCACATCGTCGACACTTCGAATGCCGCCTCCAACAGTGAGCGGAATAAAAACTTGCTCTGCAGTACGACGTACGACATCAAGAGTTGTTTCGCGATTGCTACTACTTGCAGAGATATCAAGAAATGTTAGTTCGTCGGCACCCTCCGCGTCATAGAGAGATGCCATTTCAACGGGATCTCCGGCATCAACAAGATTTGTAAAATTCACACCTTTGACTACGCGACCATCTGTGACATCCAGACAAGGGATGATTCGTACTGAAAGACTCATTTTCCAGATGCCTTGAGTGCTTCTTGCAATGTAAATGCTCCGGCATAGAGTGCTTTGCCGACAATTGCGCCTTCGACTCCAATAGATCGAAGTTGTGCCAATCCTTCAATATCAGCAATAGATGAGATCCCACCACTTGCAACAACAGGCTTTTTCGTTGCCGCACATACTTCTTTGAGTAATTCAAAATTTGGACCCATAAGAGTTCCATCTTTAGCAACATCTGTAACTACATACCTGGCGCAACCATTTCTATCTAAGCGCTCAATTGTTTCGAAGAGATCACCGCCCTCTTTAGTCCAACCACGTGCTGCGAGAGTGTGGCCGCGCACATCGAGACCAACAGCAATGCGCTCTCCATATTGT
>CAIZHT010000054.1 GCA_903932885.1 uncultured Actinomycetes bacterium | reverse complement strand
GTGTAGCAACTGAAATGATATTTTCTTTATCAATAGCAAGTTCTGCAGCTAAAGTTTCGAGAAGAGCTTTATCAATTCCTTTTTCAATCTCAAGGCGTACTGGTGGTCCAAAACGGCGGCGCAATAGTTCTTGCTCAAGAGTAAGAAGCAAATCCTCTGATTCTTCTTCTTCAATCTCTAGATCTTGATTTCTTGTGACTCTAAAGGTGTAGTGATCTTCAATAACCATACCTGGAAATAGTTCTTGAAGATGTATCGCAATTACTTCTTCGAGTGGGATAAATCTTGTAGAGCCAACACTATTTGTTGGAATGAATCTAGAAAGTATTGGTGGAACTTTAACCCTGGCAAAGAATTGTTCGCTTGTCTTTGAATTCTTTACGATAACTGCAAGGTTGAGGGATAAGCCAGAGATGTATGGGAATGGATGTGAAGGGTCAACGGCTAAAGGAGTTAGTACTGGAAATATACGATCGCTAAATAATTTTGAAACATAGCCGCGCTCTTCTTGATCGAGTTGATCCCAGGTAACAATTAGTACATTCTCTTTTTCAAGTGCAGGCAAGATGCTTTGATGAAACGTCTGTGAATGTCTATTCATCAACGCTTCAGTCTTGAGCGAAATTTCCTTCATCAATTCGCGAGGAGTATGACCGGCTGTATTTCTGGCAGTTACACCAGTTTCTAATTTGCGATGCAGAGATGCAACGCGAACCATAAAGAATTCATCCAGATTTGAGGAGAAGATTGTAAGAAAGCGCACTCTCTCCAACAGTGGAAGGGATTCATCTTCGGCCAATTCCAAGACGCGCTCGTTAAAAGAGAGCCAGCTAATCTCCCGATCGGTGAGGAAATCCATATAGCAAGACTCCCTTATGTAGATGAACGCAAGGTAGCCAGAGAGCGACCAAGGAATAAATCGTCCCACGGTCTAGCCCTTCGAAATTCGCTAGGTAGGCGCTTGGGCTGAGAGACTTCTCTCCTGCCATCACGGTGGCGCGCGAATAGAAGGAGTTCTGTGTGATTTCTAAATATTGGACCAGCCCTGAAACTACGGGAATCAATCGCCTACCGATGCTCAACATTGAACATCTCGAGAAGATTTCACTCGATGGCATTTGGCGCTTTCAATTATTAGCAAGTCCAACAGATACATCACACAAAAAGTGGAGCAAAATTGAAGTCCCTGGACTTTGGACAATGCAACCACATAGCCAAATCTTTTTCGATAAACCCATTTATACAAATGTACAAATGCCATTTGAAGAACAACCACCGAATGTTCCAGAAAACAATCCAACTGGGATTTATGAACGAGATTTTGAGATTCCATCAGCCTGGAGTGGCAAGCGAATTGTTCTGCACTTAGGTGGATACGAATCTGTTGCTCTCATTCATATCAATGGCAAAGAAGTTGGCCTCACTAAAGATTCTCACTTAGCGGCAGAATTTGATATCACTCCTTTCTTAGAGCGCGGCAAGAACACAGTTCGAATCACAGTTGTGAAATGGTCCGATGCAACATTTATCGAAGATCAAGACCACTGGTGGCACGGAGGTATTTCACGTTCAGTAAAACTCTACGCAACTAATAGCGTGTTTATTGATCGCCTCTATACAACTGCTGGACTTGAAGCAGATAACTCAACAGGAACCTTGAAGATTGAGGCACATATTTCTTCAAATGAAATCAATGACTTACATGGATATACGCTTCGCGCACGAATCGAAGAACTTCCAAAAGTTAGCGCCGCTAATCTAGAAAAAACTTTAGTTACTAAAGTTGCGCCAAATTGGACCGAACTATCTGAGAAAGCACGTCACGCTGAAATCGAGAAGCGTAAATCTTGGGATGGCACAGTCTCTAAAGCAACAGATGCGATTTTGGCTCAAGTACGAGCCGATGTACCTGGAAAAATACTGCTAGAGAGTCGAATTCCAAAGGTTGCACTGTGGTCTGCTGAGACTCCACATTTGTACACCTTGGCATTTGAACTACTTTCCCCCGATGGAACAATCCTGCAAATAGGTAGCCAAAAGATTGGTTTCCGCGATGTTCGAGTCGTTGGAAAAGATCTATTAGTCAATGGCAAAGCAATCACTATCTACGGCGTCAATCGCCATGACTTCAACCGCCACACTGGTCGAGTTCTAACACGTGATGATATGCGTGAAGATTTATTGGAGATGAAGCGTTGGAATTTCAATGCTGTGCGTACATCACATTATCCAAATGATCCTGCATTCTTAGATCTAACCGATGAACTTGGTTTTTATGTAATCGATGAAGCCAATATTGAATCACATGCTTTCTATGACTCAATGTGTGAAGACCCACGTTATACAGGTGCATTTGTTGAGCGCGTTGGCAGAATGGTTCAACGCGACATTCATCATCCAAGCGTTATCTTGTGGTCACTTGGAAATGAATCAGGTATCGGCGCTAATCATCGAGCTGCCGCCGAATATGCACGCTCCATTGATCCATCACGTCCATTGCATTATGAAGGTGCAATCAATGGTGATTGGCGCAAGGGTGTTGGTGTAACAGACATTATTTGTCCAATGTATCCAGCAATCGGTGCTGTGATGGCATATGCAAAATCTGGAAAGCAAGATCGTCCATTTATTATGTGTGAGTATTCACATGCAATGGGAAATAGCAATGGAACACTTGCAGAGTATTGGGAGTTCATTGAAAAGACTCCTGGCATGCAAGGTGGATTTATCTGGGAATTCTGGGATCACGGCCTTGATCAACGAATGGCCGATGGAAGTACTCGCGCCGCATACGGTGGAGATTTCGGCGAGACAAAGCACGATGGAAATTTCTGCTGTGATGGATTGGTATTTCCTGATCGCACAGCCAAGCCTGCAATGCACGAATTCAAAGCACTCGCTGCTCCTGCGGTAATTACAGCCAAGAGTGCAAGTACAGGCCGCTTTGAAATCTTCAACAAACAATTCTTTAGTGATCTATCGGCCTTTGAAATTCATTGGTCTATCACGTGCGATGGCCTTGTTTTAGATGGCGGAGTTGCAAAACTTCCATCAGTTGGAGCACGCAAAAAGGCTGCATTTGCAATCAAATCCGCACACCTTTCCAAGGCAGAAGGAAAGGGTGAGCGCTTCGTTACCTTCACAATTCACACAAAGGCAAGTACTGCATGGTCATCGACTATGGCCGAAGTTGGCTGGAGCCAGATTGCACTTACATCACGTGCTAAAGCCAAACCAGTTGCTAAGCCATCAGATGAATTCGATGGCGCAATAAATGAATACGCAGAAATTCAACTTCCATTTGGATTAGTTGCACCAGTACTCTCATTATGGCGAGCACCAACTGATAACGATCGAATTGGCCATATCTCAACAAGGTGGGAGCGCTGGGGATTACGCGACCTGAGTCGCGAAGAATGCACAGTTTCTGAAAATTCCAAGAAGGTCACTATCAAGTGCATATGGAAAACAAGTACTGGTTTTGCAATCAAGCACACCCAAATCATCACACCTATAGAAAATGGTTTTACCGTCAGTGAAAGTGTTCTACTTCCAAAGGAACTAAGCGATGTCGCTCGCGTTGGAACAAATTTCGAACTAAGCGGTGGACTCACTGATATCACGTGGTTTGGAAATGGACCACATGAGAGCTATCCAGATAGAAAAATTGGACGCATTCATCGCTGGAACTCAACTATTGATAATCAATACATTCCATATGTTCGACCACAAGAAAATGGTGGACATAATGGTGTTCGCTGGTTTGAAATAAGTGACCCAACTGGTGCTGGTATTCGAATTGATTTAGCGAAGCCTTATCAAGTATCGGTTACGCCAAACCGCGCAGGTGATTTAGCTGATGCAACTCATGACGTTGAGGTGCAACCGTGTGGCAATGTTGTTGTCCATATTGATGCTGCGCATCGCGGAGTCGGTACCGCTTCTTGTGGACCAGATACATTAGAGGAGTATTTGATTGCAACAGGTACACATACGTGGCAGTGGAGCGTTACTACTCTTTCTTAGCTCTTTGTGATGGGCCAAGATATTGGCTCTGGATATTTAGCTAGACGTCCATCTCCGGATGACTTTCCACGCGCACGTCGCCATAGCCATGGCAATGCAAAAGTGATGAACCATGCAACGCTATTTGCTTTGCTGCGCAACCACGGAATTTTTCGCGTCGGCGGTAATGGTTTGCGCCAATTGGGATTACTCGGCAAATCAAGCTTTTCTAATACCGCTTGTGCAACGCGATCATGACCCATGGGATTGAGGTGAAGTCGATCAAAAGCTAAGAAGCGTCTGTCATTGAAGAATGACTCTTCATTGGCATCGGCAACAATTGCGCCAACTTCTTGTGCAACTGCGCGAACATTTTCATTGAATGCATGAAAGCGTGCAGCCCATAAATCGGCAGCCTTACCCGCATTGCCCGTACGCTCCAATACGGTAAATAGCATCAGTGTTGCACCTGTTCTTGCCAACTTACGCACTGCATCTGAATAGAGAGGCAGAACTAAATCAGGATTGTAATTTGGTCGCAGCGCATCATTAGCACCTGCATGAAATGTAACTAAAGTATTTTTCCCCATTATGAATTTCTCTGCTTGTGGCACTTGATCAGTAATTACTTGCCTAACAAGCTTTCCTCGAACAGCCAAATTTACGTAAGTGAAATCAGGATTAGCTTGTGCCATGACATCGGCAACTCGATCTGCCCACCCTCGATATTTGCCATTTATTACTTGGTCGCTC
Source organism: uncultured Actinomycetes bacterium (assembly GCA_903932885.1). Next base: position 2,196 of record CAIZHT010000054.1, on the reverse strand, counting down.
ATTCCTTCGCTGAAGGAATCTCCACAGATAATTAAACGCTCATACAACATTTCTTCTCCGAAATTACTTTTGGCGCTCTTGATCTATCCAAAAGAGCGTAATGGCAGTCGCAATCGATGCATTGAGGGATTCAGTAGAGGCATTGATTGGAATTGAGATGACAAGGTCGCACTTCTCTCGCGTGAGGCGAGCAAGACCTTTTCCTTCACTTCCAACAACAATCATGAGTGGCTCTGTAGCAACCTTCATCTCATTGATTTTTACATCTGATTCGCCATCGAGGCCAACAACAAAGAGGCCATTTTGCTTAGCTTCATCAATAGTGCGAGCTAAGTTCGTTACTTGAGCAATAGGCATACGAGCCGCTGCTCCTGCTGAACTCTTCCATGCAGATGCAGTCATTCCTGCTGCGCGACGTTCTGTCATTACAACGCCTGCTGCACCAAATGCCGCAGCAGTACGAACAATTGCACCGAGATTGCGTGGATCAGTTACGCCATCGAGTGCGACAATGAGTGCAGGATGCTTTGCGCGTTGAGAAATTTCTTCAAAGCTTGAATATTGATATGGCTTGATTGCAAGAATGATTCCTTGGCTATTAGGTGAAATTCCTTCAATCTCTGCGCGATGACTCTCGCGAATTGGCAGACCATGATGAAGTGCAAGTTGCAAAGATTCAGCAACGCGATCATCTACATCAATACTACGTGCAACTAACAGTTCTGTTGCTGGAACATTTTCGCGAAGTGCTTCAAGTACTGCATTGCGACCTGAAACGATTTCACCTTTACCGCGATCGCTGCGTCCGCGATCACTACGCGCTGCGCTTGCACGTGGCGAAGTTGATCGAGTAGTTGCAGGTCGCGCATCACTTGGACGACGCGTTGTCGTTACTTTGTCGCCCTTTTTCTCTGCAGCTTTTTTACGCTTTGCAGCTGCGTGATATGGGCGATCTTCAGCTTTAGGTGTTGGACCTTTACCTTCTAAGCGACGTTTATTATTTCCACCTGTACCACCTGATGGACCTTTTTTAGATCCGCGCACTGCGCCTTTTCGACTTGAATTACCGGCCATTGTTATTCGCCTTCACTTCGTGAGATCGACCATCGTGGCCCTTGTGCAGTATCTTCAATCGTTATTCCTAATGCAGATAAACCATCTCTTATTTGATCTGATGCTGCAAAATCTTTTCGCTCTCGTGCCGCTGCGCGTTGGGTTAGTGCTAGTTGAATAACACCATCGAGGGCACCTGTTAGATCTTCTCCTCCAGATTGAGCAAAGGCAGCATCGAATGGATCGCAACCAAGTACTTCTAGCGCTCCACGAATCTCGTTAGCGCTTTGCGCAATGAGAGCCTTATTTCCATCTGTAATTGCAGTATTTCCTGTACGCAAGCTTTCGGAAATAGATGCCAGTGCTGTTGGAACTGCTAAATCATCGTTCATGGCATCGGCGAATACAGAACTAATCACAGGCGTTGGTAGTGCGCCAATAATTTCAACACTTCGATGTAGGAATGCTTCGATTCGCCTAAATGCTGTCGCTGATTCATCGAGTGCCGCTTCTGAATATTCCAACATTGAACGGTAGTGAGCACTTCCTAGATACCAGCGCAATTCAATTCCACGCACTCGCTTGAGAATTTCTGCTACTTGCAATGTATTTCCAAGTGACTTACTCATCTTCTCACCAGATTGCGTCACCCAGGCATTGTGCATCCAACGCTTGGCAAAGCCATAACCCGCAGATTCTGATTGTGCAATCTCATTCTCGTGATGCGGGAATACAAGATCTAATCCACCGCCGTGAATATCAAACGTTTCACCAAGGTAGGCATGTGCCATTGCAGAACATTCCAAATGCCAACCAGGACGCCCCGGACCCCAAGGAGTTGGCCATGATGGCTCACCTGCTTTAGCGCCTTTCCATAATGCAAAGTCGCGTGGATCTTTCTTATTTACTTCATCGGCATCTGCAGCCGGTTGTAAATCATCCAACTTTTGACGAGAAAGAGTGAGATAAGAAGAGAGTTTGCGAACATCCAAATAAACATCACCATTACCCGGTGCATATGCAGCGCCTTTTTCAATAAGTAATTGCATAAGTTCAATCATCTGCGTTATGTGCCCAGTTGCACGTGGTTCATATGTTGGAGGAGCAACATTCAAAGCCGTGTATGCAGCGCTAAATGCGCGC
>CAIZHT010000053.1 GCA_903932885.1 uncultured Actinomycetes bacterium | reverse complement strand
TGCATCATGAACGCGACCTTCACCCATAAGAGCCAGTGCGCAATGTGAAAGTGGTGCAAGGTCGCCGCTGCAACCGAGGGAACCAAACTCTGGAACAACTGGAGTAATACCTTTATTCAAAAAATCTACATACGTTTGCGCAAGTTTTACTCGCACACCAGTTCGCCCAGATGCCATAGTGCGAAGGCGCAAGAACATAAGAGCGCGCACAACTTCGCGCTCAATTGCTGGGCCCACTCCTGCTGCATGTGAACGAATAAGTGATTTCTGCAGTTGAACGCGATCTTCAACATCAATATGGCGATTAGCAAGAGCGCCAAAGCCAGTTGAAACACCGTAGACAGGAATTCCACCTGCTGCATATTCTTCAATATATTTACGTGAAGAATTCATTGCCTCAATTGCACTTTGTGAGAGTTCAACATGTGCGCCATGGCGAGCAACTGCAATCACATCATCGAATGTGAGTCCTGAAGTAGAAAGAGTTATCTTCTTAGATGAGTTGGAGGCCATTGCGCCAAACCTGTTCTACTAGATTCACACCGGGGCGATATGCCAAGTGCAGATATGAATGGGCTGAAAGAATCTGGAAATCAGCGCAAGCGCCTTCAACTAGGTGGCCAATATCTTCGCGCAATAGTGCTTTTGCACCGCCCATAGTTGCAGACCACAACGCTTGTTCTGGTGAGAAATGCATCTCTCTGACTGCAACAGCCATAACAAATGGCATGCTCGTTGTGTACGAACTACCTGGATTGCAATCACTAGCAAGTGCAACAGTGATGCTTGCCTCTAACAGTGGACGCACATCTGGATAAGGTGAGCGAGTTGAAAATTCAGCTCCTGGTAAAAAAGTAGCAACAGTTTTAGATGTCGAGAGGGCTTCAATATCTTTTTCGTTCAAATGCGAAACATGATCAACGGATGCACAACCAAGTTCAACTCCAAGTTGTACGCCATGGCCAGCTTCTAATTGATTTGCATGCAGACGTGGCAATAAACCTTTAGCCATTCCGGCTTTGAGAATTGTGCGAGCATCGTTTACAGAGAATGCACCTTTATCGCAGAAAACATCAATCCACTTGGAGTGAGGTAGAACTGCATCGAGCATCTCTCCGCAGACTAGATCTACATAATCTTTAGGAGAATCTTTATATTCAACTGGGTAGACATGTGCACCTAGAAATGTTGTCTCCTCAGTTATTTTGCTTGCAATCTCTAGGCTGCGGCGCTCATCTTCCACTGTTAGCCCGTAGCCCGATTTACATTCAATTGTTGTGGTTCCACTTGCGTGTGCTTCGGCTAGAAGCGATTGAGCATGAGCTAGAAGTTGTGCATCTGGTGCGCGGCGCGTTTGTTCCACTGTGTGTGAAATACCACCAGCTGTATAACTCACACCTTGCATCCGTGCGCGAAATTCCGCGCTTCTATCCCCCGCAAAAATTAGGTGGCTATGACTATCGACATACCCAGGAATAACACAACGACCATGAGCATCGATAGTTTTTTTGATGTGATGAGTTGGTGCATCAGAATTTGGCCCGACCCAAGC
>CAIZHT010000052.1 GCA_903932885.1 uncultured Actinomycetes bacterium | reverse complement strand
TACAGCTCTTCTTTTCGCCATCTCATCTACTTCGATAGTGGCCGCTGCATTTACAATTCTAAAGAAGGGCACAATATCTCGCAGTATTCCTTGGGCCCCTTCATTATTTTCTGGCGCAATCCTTTATTTGGCGACGAGATAGGGGCATTATCTGCAAGAATAAGCACATGAGATGGCTGACTGCAGGTGAATCGCACGGACAAGCATTGAGTGCCATCCTCGAAGGAATTCCAGCCTCGGTAGTAATTACGAGTGCGGATATTGATAAACACTTAGCACGTCGTCGCCTTGGTTTTGGACGAGGCGCTAGGCAGAGTTTTGAAGCAGACAAAATAACAATTCTGGGTGGCGTTCGACTCGGTCTTACTCAAGGCGGACCGATTGCAATTCAAGTTGGGAATTCAGAATGGCCAAAGTGGGAAAAGGTTATGTCTGCAGATCCAATAGATCCTTCCGAGATAGAAAATTTGGCACGCAACGCACCGTTGACTCGACCACGCCCAGGTCACGCAGATTTAGTTGGAATGCAAAAATATAACCTGGATGATGCTCGTCCAATTTTAGAACGCGCGAGTGCACGCGAGACTGCAGCCAGAGTTGCACTCGGCGCAGTTGCTCGCGCTTTCTTAGAACAAAGTGTTGGAATCACAATCCTGAGTCATGTTCTCTCAATAGGCAGTGCTCGTGTTCCAGATACAGCGCCACTGCCTAATGAAAATGATATGGATCGTATCGATTTGGATGAAGTTCGTTGCGCCGATCGCTCATCAAGTGAAGCAATGATCAAAGAGATTGAATCGGCTCATCGTGATGGAGATACTTTGGGTGGAGTCATCGAAGTTCTAGCATTTAATATGCCTCCTGGGCTTGGCTCCCACGTGCACTGGGATCGTCGCCTAGATTCAAAATTGGCAGCGGCTGTAATGGGGATTCAAGCGATTAAGGGTGTTGAAATCGGAGATGGTTTCACAACTGCAACGCGTCGCGGATCTGTAGCCCACGATGAAATTGAAAAGAATGCACAAGGCGCCATAGTTCGGCGCACAGATCGCGCCGGTGGCACTGAGGGCGGAATGTCTAATGGTGAAATTCTTCGCGTACGCGCTGCTATGAAACCAATATCTACTGTTCCAAAGGCACTCGACACTATCGATGTTGCAACTGGTGAAGCCGCAAAAGCTATTAATCAACGTTCAGATGTATGCGCCGTACCTGCAGCAGGAGTTGTTGCAGAAGCAATGGTTGCCTTGGTTCTGGCCGAAGTCGTTCTTGAAAAATTCGGCGGAGATAGTGTTACTGAGACTAAGCGCAATTTCGATTCTTATATGAAGAATCTCAATTTCAAATAGAGATGACCTTAGTAATTTTACTTGGAGCCCCAGGTGCTGGAAAAAGTACCGTAGGCGCTCTTCTTGCAAAAAATCTCAAATTAGCTTTTGTTGATACAGATAAAGTTATAGAGAAAATATCTGGAAAAAGTGTCTCGCAGATTTTTGTCGATGATGGTGAAGATCGTTTTCGAGCCCTTGAACTTGAAGTCTTAGAAAATCAATTATCAGCAACTGATACCGTCTTATCTCTAGGCGGGGGAGCGCCGATATCTCCAACGGCGCAAGCGTTGCTCAAGAATTCTAAAAGCGTAAAAATATTCTTAGATGTTTCACTCTCTGTGGCAGCGCCACGTGTGGGTTTCAATAGAGATAGACCTCTTCTGTTAGGTAATCCTCGTGCGCAATGGCAATCTCTTCTCGACAAACGGCGTCCAATTTATGAGGATGTTGCAGATCACTGTATTAAGGTTGATACATTGAAGGCAAATGCGATTGTGAGTCAGATTGTGGAGATGATCAAATGAGTGCAATCACCATCAAGGCAGATCGCATCTCACAGGTACACATAAGCGATGGGCAATGGGACCTAGCGCTTGAAAAAGCGCTCGATGGAAGATCTCGAGCTGCATTTATTGTTAGCGAAAGAATCGCGTCGCAGGTAAATTTCGAAATCGAATCAGATACAGATATCCATATCTTCACGATTCCCGATGGCGAAGAGGGTAAAAGCACTGCAACACTTTTGAAATTGTGGGATTGGCTAGGCGCTGCAGGATTTACGCGCAGCGATATCATCATAGGAATAGGTGGGGGAGCAACCACTGATATTGCTGGATTCGCTGCCGCAACCTGGCTGCGTGGAATTGATTGGGTTGCAGTGCCAACAAGTGTTGCCGGAATGGTCGATGCTGCCATCGGTGGTAAGACTGGCATGAATAGTGATTATGGAAAGAATCTGATTGGTTCTTTTCACTCACCTATTGATGTCATTGTCGATACTTCATGGCTGACAACACTGTCCGATCGTGACTTTTCTGCAGGACTAGCCGAAGTTATCAAGTGTGGATTTATAGCAGATAAGACAATTTTAGATCGTGTCGAAGGTAAGGATTTGTCGCAGATAAGAAGCGATATTGATTTAGTAACGCAACTCATCACTGCTGCTATAAAGGTGAAGGCATCAGTTGTTAGCGCGGATTTCAAAGAGAGCTTTCATCGCGAAATTCTCAACTATGGTCACACCCTTGCCCATGCCATTGAAATTGATAGTAAATATTCACTTCGCCATGGCGAAGCAGTCTCGATCGGCATGGTCTTTGCCGCTGAACTTTCGCATACGCATGGTTCATTAGCGAGCGAAATTGTTGATCAACATCGTCGAATCTTGAGCAATCTCAATTTGCCTATTGCCTACGATGCATCTGCATGGAGCCGCCTCTTGCCCCTATTGTCCTTAGATAAAAAGGCGCGTGGGCGCACGGTTAGATTCGTGTTGCTTGAGGCTCTTGAAAAAACCGCCCGCCTAGATTCTCCAGGGGAGCGCGAGTTGAGTGCGATATATGAGAGAGTAAGCAAGTGAAAATTCTTGTCATTAATGGCCCAAATCTTGCGCGCTTAGATATTCGCGACTCCTCAATTTACGGGGATCTCAACTATAAAGAATTAGTTATGTTGATTGAATCCAGCGCAAAGAGCAATGGGTTTGAAGCAGATGTGCGTCAGAGCGATGATGAAGCAACAATTATCGGTTGGCTACATGAGGCTGCCGACACGAAGACTCCCGTAATTATTAATCCTGCAGCTTTCACCCATTATTCGTATGCAATTCGCGATGCTGCAGAACTTGTGAAAGCCCCGCTTATTGAAGTTCATCTCTCAAACCCGATGTCACGCGAAGAGTTTCGACATACATCAGTTATTTCTGGCGTTGCAACAGGAACAATCGCTGGATTTGGGCCAAATTCTTACGCTCTTGCTTGCGTAGCACTAAAAAATCTTCTCAATTAGGAGATTTACGCGGTAAGGCGGCTACATTTTCGAAGGTATCCTTACTCCATTGATTACCGAAATCGGTAGCCAGCCAGCGGGAAAATCTGCAAGGGCTGAGAAATTACGAAAGCGCGAGGCGATTTACCGTGGCAACAACTAATGATCTAAAGAATGGCATGACTCTAGATATCGACGGTCAGCTATGGAATGTCATTGAATTTCAACATGTGAAGCCAGGTAAAGGTCCGGCATTCGTACGCACAAAGATGCGCCAAGTTCTTACTGGAAAAGTTGTAGAGAAGACGTTCAACGCGGGCGTCAAAGTTGAAATTGCAATCCTTGAAAAGCGCGAAATGAACTTCTTGTACAAAGAGGGTGAAGATTTCATTTTTATGGATAACAAAACATATGATCAAATGCTGATCTCATCAGCAACTGTTGGCGAGGCAGCAAATTACATGTTGGAAAATACTGAAGCCATAGTCGCCGTACACGAAGGCAATCCGCTCTATATTGAACTTCCTGCATCTGTTACGTTGACAATTACATATACAGAGCCTGGCCTACAAGGTGATCGCTCTTCAGGCGGAACCAAACCTGCGACAGTTGAGACTGGAATTGTTGTTCAAGTGCCTTTGTTTATCAAGCAGGATGAAAAGATTCTTGTTGACACTCGCGATGGCTCGTATCTCGGTCGCGCAAACTAGTGTCTGCTCGCTCTAAGGCGCGCAAACAAGCGCTAGACATTCTCTTCGAGTCAGATATTCGAGGAAGTGTTGCTTTGGGTATCTTGGTCTCACGAGATGTGGTTGAAGAAGGTCCAGATGCGCGTCCGATTCGTGAGTATACGCGTGAGATTATTTCTGGTGTGAGCGAACATCGCCGAAAAATTGATGAATTGATTGCAACGTATGCACAAGGCTGGGATATGGATCGTTTGCCAGCTGTTGATCGCAGCATCTTGCGTATAGGAATATATGAAATTATCTGGGCTAGTGAATTACCTGATGCAGTAGCAATAGATGAAGCTCTCACGCTGGCCAAAGAGCTTTCTACCGATGAATCTGCTGGTTATATTCATGGAGTACTTGGAAAGATTGCATCAATCAAAGAGAGTATTTCTCTCTAAATTTATTTCAGGAGTAATCCTTCAATGGCTAACCATTGACGGACATCACCGATCTCTCGTCGGCACACAAGTGCAATCACGCGCATATCAGATTCACGGATGCTCATTACTTGACCATTCCAATCTCCACGCAGATGCGCTATCCCGGTGAGAAATTGTGAGAGCGTTGCAATATCTATATCTGTGTGTGAGCGATCACGCGTTTTTTGGAAATCGATCGTACTTCGCGCCTCTGTGGACGCTTGAACAGGTTTTTTACCTGTAATCAAATCCTCAACTGGTACTTGATAAAAGTTGGCCAGCTCGATGATTTTTTTCAGACTCAAGGCACGTGTTCCACGTTCGTAAGAGCCGAGAGCGACGCTGCCGATGGCACCACTGCTCAGTCGTTCGACATCTAAAAGTGTGAGATGTGCGGCTAGCCGTATGCCACGTAAGCGCTCATTGATCTGCGCGATAGGCGGTTGAGTAATTAGATTTTTTGCTTTCATGCTCAAAGAGTAGGAAGTTTCGCCATGCACCGAATGAGATATCCACAGATTGGTGGGCACCGTGGTAAAGTGCGCCTCGCATCCTTTAACGACCCGTCCTGCGAGGCGGGGAAGGAGAATTACATGAGTGCTGCCCTGTCGGCGCAAGAAATAACGAGAGCTCTAACGCGCATCTCTCACGAAATACTTGAAAAAAACAATGGTTCCTCGAATCTCACTTTATTGGGAATTCCAACACGGGGTGCTCATTTAGCAACTCGCATAGCAACGCTGATCAACTCTATTGATTCTTGCCAGGTTCCCGTGGGCACTCTTGATATAACTCTTCATAGAGACGATCTGCGGATGCGTCCACCGAGGGCACTTATGCCAACTCTTATCCCGGCAGCGGGAATCGATGGACGAGATGTAATTCTCATCGATGACGTCCTATTTAGTGGTCGAACAATTAGAGCAGCGCTGGATGCACTCGGTGAGATTGGTCGGCCAAAGAGCGTGCAGTTGGCGATCTTGGTAGATCGCGGGCATCGCGAACTTCCTATTCGCGCGGATTTTGTCGGAAAAAACATTCCAACCGCCCGAACACAAAATGTGAAAGTAAATTTGAGCGAGACTGATGGTCAAGACGAAGTTCTCGTGAGCGAAGGCGAGAACAAATGATGCGCCACTTATTGTCTATATCGGATCTCTCTAAGGACGAAGCAGTTCTGATTTTAGATACTGCTATTGAAATGGCTCGAGCAAGTGATGGACCAATGAAGAAGCTTCCAACACTTCGCGGTCGCACAATTGTCAATCTATTTGCCGAAGATTCAACACGTACGCGTATCTCTTTTGAAGCAGCAGCTAAACGACTATCTGCCGACGTTATCAATTTTGGCGCAAAGGGCTCATCGCTCAGTAAGGGTGAATCCCTCAAAGATACAGCGCTTACATTGCAAGCGATGGGAGCGGATGCAGTAATCATTCGCCACTCAGCATCTGGTGCTCCAGTTCGTCTTGCAGATTCTGCATGGATGAGTGGAAGTGTCATCAATGCAGGCGATGGTACGCACGAACACCCTAGCCAAGCCCTACTTGATGCATTCACGATTCGTAAGCATTGCACCAAAGGTGGCGGGGATTTGTCAGGACTGCGAATAGGAATTGTTGGAGATGTTCTGCATTCTCGTGTCGCTCGATCTAATGTGCTTCTACTCGCTCTCTTGGGTGCGCACGTAACTCTGATAGCACCTCCAACACTTTTACCTTTCGGCGTAGAGAG
>CAIZHT010000051.1 GCA_903932885.1 uncultured Actinomycetes bacterium | reverse complement strand
GCCCAGAAAGCATCTCCTGTGCGCTGGAAACCAAACATTGAATAGAAAATATAGATAGGAATCATTGGTTCGTTATGTGTTGAATATGAAGAACCAACTGCAGTAAATGAGGCAACTGAGCCAGCCTCATTGATACCTTCGTGAAGAATGACACCCGATGTTGATTCCTTATACGAGAGCATCAATTCGCGGTCCACTGCTGTGTATTGCTGACCATGAGGTGAATAAATTTTCAGTGTTGGAAATAGTGAATCCATACCAAAGGTGCGAGCCTCATCAGGAATGATTGGAACAATGCGTGAGCCAAGTCCTGGATCTTTGATGAGATCTTTGAGCATTCGCACAAATGCCATAGTTGTTGCGATTTCTTGTTGGCCAGAACCACGTCGAACTGATTCATAAACTGAATCATCAGGTTGAGGTAGTGGCCTAGAAATCGCACGACGACGAGGAATCGAACCACCAAGGGCCGCACGACGTTCTTCCAGATATTTCATTTCTGGTGAGTCAGGTGCTGGACGGTAATACGGTGGCAAATACTTATCGAGTTTCTCATCAGCAATAGGAATAAATAAACGATCGCGAAATAGTTGAATATCTTCAAGAGTCATCTTCTTCATCTGGTGCGTTGAGTTACGACCTTCGAAGTGAGAACCAAGTGTCCAACCCTTGATTGTCTTAGCCAAAATTACTGTTGGGCGACCATTGCTCTGCATCGCTGCCGTGTATGCAGCGAAGAGCTTGCGGTAATCATGGCCACCGCGCTTGAGGTTCCAAATCTGATCATCGCTCCAATTGCCAACCATTGCAGCAGTACGTGGATCGCGACCAAAGAAGTTATCGCGAATGTACTTTCCAGATTCTGCTTTGAATGTTTGGAAATCTCCATCAAGAGTTGTATTCATAAGGTTTACAAGTGCGCCTTCGCGATCTTGTGCCAATAGCGGATCCCATTCGCGACCCCACACAACCTTGATTACATTCCAGCCCGCTCCACCAAATATTGATTCAAGCTCTTGAATAATCTTTCCATTACCGCGCACAGGACCATCGAGGCGCTGCAAATTACAGTTGACTACAAATGTGAGGTTATCTAATTTCTCTCGTGTAGCAAGACCGATTGCACCTAAAGTATCGACTTCATCTACTTCACCGTCACCAAGAAATGCCCACACATGTTGCTGGCTTGTATCTTTGATTCCACGGTTGTGCATGTAACGATTGAAACGTGCTTGATAAATTGCATTGAGCGGACCAATTCCCATTGACACTGTTGGGAATTGCCAAAAATCTGGCATCAAACGTGGATGAGGATAAGAAGATAATCCGCCACCTGGATGGGAAAGTTCTTGACGGAAACCATCGAGTTGATTTTCGCTAAGGCGTCCTTCTAGAAATGCACGTGCATACATTCCAGGGCTTGCATGTCCTTGGAAGAAAATTTGATCGCCGCCACCTGGATGGTCTTGTCCACGGAAGAAGTGGTTGAAACCAACTTCATAGAGTGCAGCAGAGGATGCATACGTTGAAATATGTCCACCAACTCCAACACCTGGGCGCTGCGCACGGTGAACCAACATCGCTGCATTCCATCTATTGAATGCGCGGATTCGACGTTCAATCATTTCATCGCCAGGAAAATCTGGTTCATTTTCTGGAGAGATTGTGTTGATGTAATCAGTTGTACGAAGTGCGGAAACACCAATATTTTTTTCATGTGCTCGCTTGAGAAGACTGAGCATCAAGTAACGGGCACGAACTGGTCCTGCATGCTCAAGGGCTGCATCAAATGAGGCATGCCATTCGGCAGTTTCGGAGGGGTCAATATCTACGAGTTGATCGATTATCTGATCGGGTGCCTCGAAGTTATCTCTCATAGGCATATTCTTGTCGATACCGGCCAGTTAGTGAAATTGAACCACTAGATGTTTTCACACTCTGGGACAGATATTTTCCGCCTACCCCCTTGCGTAAGAGGCGCTTATTCGGTGCAATTAACCCGTGACATCGCGCATGGGCTTCACTGCCGACGAGCTGGTTCTAGAGCTTGGCTACGGCAGCGACTGTGACGAAAATCTTCGATCCAGTATTCGAGAAATCACCGGAACAGATTTTCTTGATCAAGACTCCCGTGAAGTAGTTGATGCGGTTCTTATTTGGTGGCGTGAAGGCGATGGTGATCTCGTCGATGAACTTATGGATGCAATGACTTATCTCAGTGAAAGTGGTGCCATCTGGGTACTCACTCCAAAGATTGGCCGCACCGGACATGTTGAACCAAGTGATATTCAAGATGGCGCACCACTTGCAGGTCTTAGTCAAACATCAACAATGTCTATTGCAACTGATTGGAGCGCTACACGTCTAGTGGCACGAAAGTCAGCCAAACGGTAGATTTGCTCGCATGACATTATCAATTGGAAGTGCCGCACCAGATTTCGAATTATCGGATCAACACGGAGAGAAAATTTCACTCTCATCATTCAAGGGCAAGAAGAACGTTGTTGTTCTCTTTATTCCTTTCGCTTTCACTGGAACATGTACCGGTGAACTCTGTGCACTTCGTGATGACTTAGCGCCATTTCAAAACGATAACGTTCAACTCCTTGCAATCTCATGCGATTCCATGTTCACCCAACGCATCTTTGCTGAACAAGAAGGATACAAATTTCCAGTGCTTGCAGATTTTTGGCCACATGGCGCAGCTGCAAAAGCGTACGGAATTTTCAATGAAGAACTGGGTTGTGCGATGCGCGGAACCTTCATCATCGATAAAGAGGGAATTGTTCGCTGGCAGGTCATAAATGGTTTAGGCGATGCTCGCAATATTGCTGATTACAAAACTGCTATATCTGCCCTCTAATTCATCAGATTTACGCGGGCGAATTCCTACTTTCGCATTTGTGAAGTAAGATTTCGCCACTAGCCAGGCAGGTGTGAAAACATTTGCCGACGTTAGGGTGCTTAGCTCAGTGGTAGAGCGTCTCGTTTACACCGAGAATGTCGGGGGTTCGAAACCCTCAGCGCCCACCAGTTTCAAGGATTCAAAGATTCACGAACGATGTAATCCTTAGCTAACCTTTCAAATTCGCTAAACTCCATATCGAGGAATTTTTCAAAATCAGCTTCACTCCAACTTCCTCGCCGCTGCATTTCGTTTATAAAGACGAGAGTCTCCTTAAGCCCTTTCTTGGCAACCATGTAACGAGAAACGCCCTGCCCGAGGGATGTTTGGCACCAATTCTTTGTAATCTCGTACGAGTAGCTCAATTCACTTAATGAATTCTTTGTGCATTGATCCGCTCCATTTTTGATAGTGACCCACTGCGGTTCACCCATACTTGTCATGTATTCGCCAACTACACCTTTGAGGCCACGGACAAACCAGCCAGGCAGATTGCGAGTGTTGGAAGATAAACCTATCGCCACATAACCCATATCACTTCCGAGGGCACCCGCTAAGTGATTGAGCGCAACGCTTTCTTTTGGCATCGGAATGATCTGAGTTGGATTGGTAGCTAAACAACCAGCCAGAGCCCAGTTGTTGTAGCTAGACATTACATATTCACCAACACCTACCCAACTTATATCTTGGGAGCAACGCCGTGAAAACTCTGATTTAACAAAGGCTTCTGAGTGCCCCAAGATTACAACAGGTGGCCTGACTAATTTCATGATGGGTTGTGCCACATAAAGTTTTCGCATCAAAACCTTTGTGGCTTCTGCGTTTTTCAAATTGATTGCATCTTCAACAACGAGTTCTCCAATTAATGAATCGTCAACGGAGTTGGTATTGACCACCGGTAGAAGCGCTTTCAGGGCAGAGCGAATTTCTTGTACGATCAAATCTCCTGCGGGGGACAGGCTTGGAGTTGGAGTTGCACTAGCCGCTGGTGAAACTTGCACAACAGGCTTTGCAATTACCACGCCCTTGTCCCACAACAATTTTTTGCCTGTCCTTATGCAAGTAAATTTCTTACCTTGGTATTTTGAAACTAAACCTTTGGATTTACATACCGATCCAGCTTTTGTCGCGGCATTGGCAGGGATACTCAAGGAGGTTGAAATAAGGGCGATTGCCATTAGAGTGCCGATGCGCTTATTCATAATATGGATTCTACTTTCAAAACTTGTCTCTATTTTCGAGCTTGTATGAAGGCTCTGGAGACAATTCGTGAAATAACTGGCGCCGCTTGAGCCCAACTCACTTGATATTCGCTTTCAAAAGCCGCCTCGAATGAACTTCCGTCAGCAATCCTTTTGAGTAAATCAAAACTCTTATCTATGCCGCCAATAGAAATCAAGGTCTCCATTGTTATAAAGCCAACTGTGTAATTGAGAGAGTTAGTTGATCCGGGACAAGGCACCTTCATATTATCCGCCAAGAACTTTTCAATTGTTTGGGGCGATTTATCTGGGAACGGCCAACGGAACATTTTCATCCAGTCAGTACGCAGTTTCAAATAATCTTTCATTGTTGCAGCACTAGTCAAAATAGAAACTGCTTGTGGTTGTCCTTCTGAATACCAGCAAGGCATCATTACAGGGGGAGGTTCAGTAGTCTTATTTGCGAAAATAATTCCTTGCACAGCATGGACATATTCATGCAAGTCATTCTGCCCATTGAATCTAGCCTGATCTCCGTAGCGAGTTACAGGCGTTGAGACACCTACAAGCACTAAGCCAATTCCACTTGCATAGTTAGTAAAGGCACCATCACAGTCTTCGCGTGAACATAGCTGCTCAGCTTGCTGAGCAAGAGATTCCCCTAATCTAAATGGACTGGAATATTTCGTTGCATTTTCTTTACCCCAATTAACATCTGCTTTATTGAAACTGTAAAACTTCGCTTCACTTGGCTGACTAATATTTCCCATTGCGCGAGAACCAAGGAGCACCATTTTTTCTGTTATTTCATCTGAATATCGCTTAGGTGTATTTGGTCCAAATAACAGGCTTACTTTTGTCTTTGGTTCTGGAAACTTCTTTATATTTGCATGTACGTCAGACCATGCCGAGTATGCAATACCTTCAAAATTTGATTCTAAATCTTTGAATGACGTAGGAAATGTGGGCACAACTTCGACAGTCGGACTTGGCGTTGGAGATGCTGACGGCGTTGGAGTTGCACTTGCCACTGGTGCAACTTGAACGACAGGTTTTGGAATTATCACGCCCTTGTCCCACAACAATTTTTTGCCTGTTTTTATACAAGTAAATTTCTTACCTTGGTAATTTGAAACTAAACCTTTGGATTTACATACTGATCCCGCTTTTGTCGCTGCATTGGCAGGGATATTCAAGGTGGTTGCAATAAGGGCGATTGCCATCAAAGTGCCGAGGCGCTTATTCATATTGGCGATTCTACTTAGGCTAATTGGAAATACCAGCGATACCTACTAGAGTTAGCGATGAATTACTGGTTACCAAACAATTACATGCAACTAAATGGTCGGAGGCGACATGAAAGCCAGCCCACAAGACCAGCGCAGCATTCTCGATATTCAAGGTTTCGACTTTGCCACCAGCACCCTTGCTAACAAGATCAAGAATCTTCCTGAAGCCATAGAACTCAGCGCGACCATCATCAAATCAAATAATGCCCGTGATCTTCGTATTGCAGCCCAGACAGAACTCAGCGATGTAAAGCGCGAACTATTGCGAGCAGAGGGAGATGTTGAGCAGATTGTTACTCGTATTACTCGCGATGAAGCAAGACTTTCTGGTGGAAGTGCATCCCCTAAAGAATTAGAGCAACTGCAACATGAAGTAGTAAGCCTGAATGCTCGTCGTAGTGAATTAGAAGAAGTTGAATTAGAGATCATGATGCGAGTCGAGGCAATCAATACTCGAATTACCGATTTAGAAAATGAAGAGAAGACTCTTGCTACCGAGATCTCAGATCTTGAAATCCGCAAAGAGAATGCACTCGCTGCTCTCAATAACGAGATTGAATCAATTGCAAAAGAGCGTTCTGAAACTATTGCCTCTGTTGAAAAAGCACTAGTTGATCTTTATGAAAAGATTCGAAGTAGTAATGGCACAGGTGCTGCAGCCCTTGTTGGCGGTCAATGCAAAGGATGTAACCTTTCAGTAAATACTGTTGAACTAGGTCGAATCGCAGCACTAGCTGAAGATGAAGTTGTCCGCTGCGAAGAATGCCGTTGCATCTTGGTGCGGGTGAAGTAAATGGCTCGCCATTTCACACTTACTGCCGATGGTGGTTCCAGAGGAAACCCTGGTGCTGCAGGGTATGGAGCAGTTATTACTGAGAGTGGAAATATTCTTGCCGAACTCTTTGATGTCATTGGAATAGCTACAAATAACGTTGCTGAATACAGTGGACTTATCGCTGGTCTACGAGAGATAAACAAACTCGATCCCAACGCAACTGTTGATGTGAAGATGGATAGCAAATTAGTTGTTGAGCAGATGTCTGGACGTTGGCAGATAAAGCATGCTGATATGCGCACATTGGCTCAAGATGCACGTAGCGCCCATGATCCATCACTTGTTTCGTACAGTTGGATTCCTAGAGATTTGAATTCGCATGCCGACCGTCTTGCAAATAAGGCACTCGATGGAGAAAGCCAACCAGCACCGAGGCAACTCAATTACCTAACAGATCGTTTGCGCACAGGTGAGCAAGCAACGAATATCTATTTTGTTCGACATGCTGAAACTATTTTGACCCCAGATCGTAAATTCTCAGGTCAAGGTGTTCTAGATCCAGAGCTAACAAGTACTGGCCTCGCCCAAGCTGAATTAGTCGCACAAGAAGTTGCGAAGCTAAAGGGTGAAGTACTTATAGTTTCGCCATTGCAGCGCACAAAACAGACCGCAGAAAAGATAACAAAGGCAACCAAGCTAGAACCAATATTTGATGACCTATGGCTTGAATGTGATTTTGGTTTATGGGATGGACTCTCCG
>CAIZHT010000050.1 GCA_903932885.1 uncultured Actinomycetes bacterium | reverse complement strand
GATTATTCTGTGAAATGGCCTCGAAGAGTGAAAAATTATTGGATTTATAGCCCCATCATGCAAGAGTGGCCCTATGGCACAGTTAATTATGATCGTTGATGATGAGCCGGGGGTCCGAGCACTCCTTAATGACACCTTGCGCATTGCCGGCTTTGAGACCGTCGAAGCCACAGATGGAATGTCTGCGTTAACTCTTTTGCGCACTCATAAGCCAGATCTCTTAGTTATTGATATCAATATGCCGTTAATGGATGGCTTCGAACTTGTTGAGCGCTTGCGAAAGAATGGAAACGAAGTTCCGGTTCTGATGTTGAGTGCGCGCGCTGATCGTGTGGATGTCACTCGGGGATTAACTCTTGGGGCCGATGATTATGTAGTTAAACCTTTCGGTCTTGAGGAACTTGTACTTCGCCTTAAAGCAATTTTGAGACGCTCACAAATATCGGGGGCGCCGAATACAGTGCTTAAGTGTGGTCCAATTTCAATCGATGACTTAACGCATTCAGTTTTCTTTAAGGATGATTCCGTAGATCTCTCTCCGACCGAATACAGGCTCTTGCAAGTTCTCATCGAAAATAAGAATCGAGTGCTTTCAAAGACTGTCCTTCTGGATGATGTGTGGGGTATCAACTTTGAGTCTGAGAGCACAGTTGTTGATACCTATATCTCCTACCTTCGCAAGAAACTTCACAGGGATGGTTTTGAGGGAATCAAGACTATTCGTGGAGTTGGCTTTGTTATTCAGGAGCCAAAGAAATAGTGAAGCAAAAAGGTCTCCGATATTTATTTGCAAGTGCATTCATCACGACTGCGCTATCGCTGCTCATTGGAGGATTTGCCACAATTTCGGTGAAGAACTCACAGATTGCGGTGATTGATTCGCAACTTAACATCATCGCAGACTCTGTACGTCAAAACTCGGATGCTCCGGTGAGCGCAGCACTCGATAGTGCGGCTAACCAAGATTTCAACGTAACTATCGCGCTAATTTCATCCTCAGGTGAGCTCACAATAATTAACGAGTCACAACTTAATTTAAGAAACCCACCCACTGAATCTGTAATCAATAAGTCACTCCAAGAGGCTGTGACAGTTGATGTAGAGCAGGGATATCGCCTTGTCTCTCTCAACATCTCAGGCGGTGATCGGCTACTTATTGCTGATTCACTCAGAGCAACAAATGAAACCTTTATTGAAAATCAAAAGCGGCTCGTTCTCTTCACCTTCCTGGCTGACGTGGTTGCTATTGCTCTGTCGTATCTAGTAATTCGAAGAAATAATCGAAAGTTACAGGCTGATTCTCTTGCACGCATGCAGAGCTTTTTGGCTGACGCTTCCCATGAACTCCGTACGCCACTGACCGTAATCAAGGGTTACTCAGAGATGTTATCTAAAGGACAGATTTTAGAAGAAAGTGATCGCCAAAAAGCATTTACAAGAGTTAACTCGGAGATCGTGCGCATGGAAAATCTCATACATGATCTTCTGCTTTTGGCTGAACTTGGTGAAACCTCAATCCCCATTCGTGAAGAGATCGATTTCTCAGAACTTCTCACCTCATTCTCTCGAGACTTTCAGACACTCAATCCTAATCGCGCAGTGACTATAGAAATCGAAGATGGAATCACTTGTTTAGGATCTATCGACCACATTCGACGTTTAATTCAAAACGTTCTCAACAACATCTCTCGACATACCCCGGAAGATGCACGGGTGAGAATACAGCTTTCACGAAGTGGAAAGAAGACGCTGCTAATTTTAGAAGATGGGGGACCAGGATTACCTGAGACTTCTTATCGGGATGGCATAGAGCTACTTAATCGATTTGATTCTTCACGTTCACGTGAAACCGGTGGCTCTGGACTTGGCCTATCGATTATTGCCGCAATTGTGCATGAGCATGATGGAACCCTTGCGTTGCGCAAAAGCACTCTAGGTGGCTTGGCTGTCGAGATTACTCTGTAGGTTTTTTTCGCGAGTGCTTACCAAGCTAGCAACAGTGGCAAGCCCGATACAAGAAACAATGACAATTAAACTCTGAGTGATCGTGACTTCTGGAATGTGGAACCCACCGATTTCGTGAATATCGACTGCATGAAATGCATGGAAAAGTAATTTAAATCCAATAAATGCCAGAACAGCCGAAAGTCCTTTTCCAATGTAAACCAGGCGACTCATAAGCCCACCGATGAGGAAGTAGAGCTGGCGAAGACCCATGAGGGCGAAAATATTGGCAGTGATCACGAGGTAGACATTTTCTGTCAATCCAAATATTGCAGGGATTGAATCTAGAGCAAAGAGGAGATCTGTCATTCCAAGGGCCAGCAGGGCTATCGTGAATGGCTTCAAACCCTTGCGCTGTAAAAATTGAACGAGCTTGCTGTCTTTCGCTTCTTCCTCTTCCTTATGTGAACTCTCCAT
>CAIZHT010000049.1 GCA_903932885.1 uncultured Actinomycetes bacterium | reverse complement strand
CATTGGTTATTCCCCGCTTGCCGAAAAAGATTATTTTGCTGTGAATTTTCAGTTATTTTCCACATTTATCATTATGTGAGACCTTTTCGGCGCGTTTACTCTAGAAAATCGCCCTTGGCATATAGCCTTTGGCGCCGTGGCTACCAATGAAGATTCAATTGCAAAGGTTTCGCAAGATAGCTACACCGCAAAAGATTTAGCAGTCCTCGAAGGCCTTGATGCCGTTCGCAAACGCCCAGGAATGTATATCGGTTCCACTGATTCACGTGGACTCATGCATTGCTTGTGGGAAATTATTGATAACTCTGTAGATGAATCACTCGCTGGTCATTGCAAAAAGATTGAAATCAATTTGGAATCCGATGGCTCTGTTGAAGTTCACGATGATGGCCGCGGAATTCCTGTAGATAAAGAACCTAAGACTGGCCTTACAGGTGTTGAAGTTGTACTCACAAAGTTACATGCTGGCGGAAAATTCGGTGGCGGTTCTTACGCTGCATCCGGCGGACTACACGGTGTTGGTGCATCTGTTGTAAACGCATTGGCTTCACGACTTGATGCCGAAGTTGATCGAGATGGAAAAATTTATTGGATGTCATTCCAACGAGGTGTTGCAGGTATTTTCGATGGCGATGGACCAAAAGCACCATTTGAAGCAAAGTCTGGACTTCGCGTCATTGGAAAGATTTCTAGCAAGGTAACTGGAACACGTATTAAATGGTGGAGCGATAAGCAGATCTTTCTCAAAGAGGCAGAGCTTGATATCGAAGATATTTACGCACGCGCACGCCAGACTTCTTACTTAGTTCCTGGTCTGACGCTAATCGTCAATGATAATCGGACTAAAGCAAAGACGACTGAAACTTTCTTTCATAAAGGCGGAATCGCTGATTATTGTAATTTCTTACAACCCGATGAAGCAGTGGGCGATGTTATTCGTATTTATGGAACTGGCCATTACCAAGAGACTGTTCCAGTCCTCGATGACAAAGGACACATGGTCTCAACTGAGGTAGAGCGCGATATGGAAGTTGATATCGCCATGAAGTGGGGCAATGGTTTTGAAACAACTCAACGTTCATTTGTAAATATCATCGCAACACCAAAAGGTGGAACGCATGTTGTTGGCTTTGAGCGCGCTCTTGTAAAGGTAGTCAATGAGGCTTTGCGTGCCACCAAGACTCTCAACAATAAAGAGATAGATGTAATCAAGGATGACATTCTTGAAGGTATGACCGCTGTTGTAACGGTTCGTATGTCAGAGCCACAATTTGAAGGTCAGACAAAAGAAGTACTCGGCACAGCAGCTGCCACACGAATTGTTTCAGCCGTTGTTGCCGAGAAGATGAAAGAATATTTCACGACTTCTAAGCGCATTGATAAAGCAAATGGTCGCTTAGTCCTTGAAAAGATTGCAGCAGCTTCACGAACTCGAATTTCTGCTCGTGCGCATAAGGATCTGCAGCGCCGAAAGAATGCACTTGAATCATCTTCTCTTCCAACAAAATTATCGGATTGTCGCTCTGAAGACATTACGCGTACGGAGCTATTTATCGTCGAAGGTGATTCCGCTCTCGGAACGACAAAAGCTGCTCGCAATAGTGAATTCCAAGCGATTCTTCCTATTCGCGGAAAGATTCTCAATGTGCAAAAGGCATCACTGTCACAGATGCTCGATGACAAAGAATGTGGCTCGATTATTCAGGTTCTTGGCGCAGGGTCAGGCAAGAACTTCGAACTAGATGAAGCACGTTATGGCCGAATTATTCTGATGTCAGATGCCGACGTTGATGGCGCACACATTCGTTGTCTCTTACTTACCCTTCTCTACCGTTACATGCGTCCTCTCATCGATGCTGGCCGTGTATTTGCTGCAATTCCACCACTTCACCGAATCGAAGTGATGGGCGGCGGAGGCAAAAAAGGTGATTACATCTATACCTATTCCGATGATGAGATGAAGAAAACTACTGCTGATTTGAAGAAGAGTGGAAAGAAGTGGAAAGAACCTATTCAGCGCTACAAAGGTCTTGGCGAAATGGATGCCGACCAACTCCGTGAAACAACCATGGACCCAGATGCAAGAACACTTCGTCGTATCACTGTAAAAGATGCAGCAGCAGCTGAGGCGATCTTTGAACTACTCATGGGCAGTGATGTTGCCCCACGAAAAGAATTCATTGCAACAGCTGAGATAGATCGCGAACATATCGACGCCTAATCAGATTCTTAGTCAATAGAGACTAAGTCGAAGTATTCCTCTTTCCATAAATCTTCATCGCCATCTGGCAAAAGAATGACACGTTCTGGCTTGAGAGCTTGGACTGCGCCTTCATCGTGAGAAACCATGATGACAGAGCCTTGATACTCACTGAGGGCTCCCAGAATTTCTGCACGAGAGGCAGGATCTAAGTTATTTGTTGGCTCATCTAGCAGTAAAACATTTGCAGCAGATACGACAAGGACCGCAAGTGCTAAACGAGTTCTTTCACCACCACTGAGAACTTTCACAGGTTTTTGAACATCATCGCCCATAAAGAGGAATGAACCAAGAACATTGCGCGCTTCAGGTTCACGAATATCTGGAGTTGCACTCATCATGTTCTCTAATACTGAACGCTCGAAATCAAGTGATTCATGCTCTTGGGCGTAGTAACCAATTTTTAGGCCATGTCCTGAAACAACAGTGCCAGTATCGGATTCGAGTTCACCGGCAAGAATGCGAAGTAGCGTTGTCTTACCTGCTCCGTTGAGACCCAAGATAACAACGCGTGAGCCTTTATCAATAATGCAACTTACATCTGTGAAGATTTCAAGTGAACCGTAAGACTTTGAAAGCTCTTCACCAGAGAGCGGAGTTTTGCCGCAAGGTGCAGGCGTTGGAAAGCGCAGTTTTGCAACCTTGTCACTGACACGAACATCTTCAAGACTGCTGCGTAATTTCTCTGCGCGGCGAAGCATGCCTTGAGCAGCAACTGCCTTACTTGCTTTAGCGCGCATCTTCTCGCCCTGCTTCTGCAGGATTTCTGCCTTCTTCTCGGCGTTCGCGCGTTCACGTTTACGACGATGTTCATCTTGTTCACGCTGTAGTAGGTATTGCTTCCAACCCATGTTGTATACATCAATCACATTTCGATTTCCATCGATGTAAAAAACCTTATTTACAACAGTTTCGATCAAGTTCACATCGTGGCTGATAATGACTAAACCACCAGAGTATTTACTCAAATATTCGCGCAGCCAAACAATGGAGTCAGCATCTAAGTGGTTAGTTGGTTCATCGAGCAGAAGAGTTTCGGCGCCAGAAAAAAGAATGCGAGCAAGTTCAATACGTCGTCGCTGACCACCAGAGAGTGTGCTCAATTCATGAGCAAAGACGGCTTCAGTGACACCAAGAGAGGTCGCAATCGCTTCTGCTTCAGCTGTAGCTGCATATCCACCTGCAGCGCTAAATTCGGCCTCTACTCGACCATAGCGCTCCATTGCTTTTTCAAGCGCTTCACCTTCAGTTGTTGACATCTCTTCTTCAACCATGCGCATGCGATGTGCAATCTGATCTAAATCACGTGCTGAAAGGATGCGTTCGATAACACTTCCCTGATCTTCACCAGTGCGAGGATCTTGGGGGAGATAACCAATTTTTCCTGTGCGATTAACTGCGCCACCGGCAGGCATAGTTTCACCTGCGAGAACTTTTGCAAGAGTACTTTTGCCAGCGCCATTTCGACCAACGAATCCAATGCGGTCACCATGATTGATGCGAACAGTGACGCCAGATACTAAGAGTCTTGCCCCAGCACGCAATTCAAGAGCCTGTGTGGAGATCATTTGACGAAGTCTCCCACAGCTTAGAAGTTATACGAAATTAGGCTTTGCCGATTCGCGTACGACGAGGGATTGCAAAAGATTTGCCGACTGCTGTGAGTTCATCAGAGACCTGCGCCTTGATGTTCTCTTCACTTTTGAGAAGAGCTACAAGGGCTGCAATTGTTTTCGCAAGCTCCTTCTGCTCACTTTCGAGTTCGAGTTTGCTCATCTTTGTCAATCGACGAAGAGGCATATCCAAGATGTAGGTCGCTTGCTCATCGTTGAGTTTGAAGCCCTTGATGAGTGATTCTTTTGCAGTTGATGCATCATCGCTGCTGCGAATAATTTTGATGACCTTGTCGATATCAATAATTGCTTTGAGTAATCCATCAACAAGAGTTAGTCGTGCTTGAGCTTTTGCTTTGCGGAACTCAGATCGACGACGAACAACTTCGATACGGTGCTCGATAAAGACTTGAAGAAGTTCTTTTAGTCCAAGTGTCTGTGGCTTTCCTTTTACAAGGGCCACAGCATTGATTGAGAAAGCATCTTCCATCGGAGTGAGTTTGAATAGTTGTTCGAGAACATTCTCTGGTTCAAAGCCATTCTTGAGTTCAATAACAACATTTGTGCCAGTCTGGCCATCGGAGAGATCAATGATGTCGCTAATTCCTTGGATCTTCTTGGCCTTTACAAGATCAGCAATTCGCTCGACAACCTTTTCTGGGCCGATAGTAAATGGAAGCTCCTTGATAACAATTCCCATTTTGCGAGACGTTACTTTATTGATTTCAACCGTTGCGCGAACTTTGAAAGAACCTTTACCTGTTGCATAGGCTTCGCGCACGCCTTCGAGGCCAACTAGTTCGCCACCTGTTGGAAAATCTGGACCTGGCACAAATTTCATCAATTGATTGAT
>CAIZHT010000048.1 GCA_903932885.1 uncultured Actinomycetes bacterium | reverse complement strand
TCGGCAAGTACTGCAGTAAGTGCCAAAACATTTTCGCGCATAGAGCCGTAGCGAACTGTTGTTGTTCCCGCGGCCCCAGTTGATGCCATGCCACCAAGGGTTGCATCGGCTCCTGGGTCAACAGAGAAGAAAAGTCCATCACGACTCAATCGCTCGTTGAGCGCCATCCGATGCACGCCAGCTTCAACGCGAACTAATAAATCATCTGGGCGAATTTCAAGTATTGCATTCATATTTGTTAGATCAAGACTTACTCCCCCAAAGAATGGAAGAACATGTCCTTCAAGAGATGTTCCTGCGCCAAAAGCAACAACTGGAATCTTTTGCTCGTTGCAATATGAAAGCACTTTTGAAACTTCTTGCGTACTACTAGCCATGACAACAGCAGAGGGTCGAACTGGAGGAAATGCAGATTCATCTCGACCATGTTGGTCGAGCACAGATTCATTTGTTGAAACTTGGCCGCTGACTAACGTTTTTAGATGTGCTACTTGATCAGAGGTGAGATCAACTCTTTTTTGAATCATTGCCAGCTTCAATTTCATTGATGAGCTTGAAATCTCCACCGCCAAGTTGACCTTGTGCACTATAAATCTCGAGCTTTGCGCGAGTATCTGCAATATCTAAATTACGCATCGTCAATTGGCCGATGCGATCAACAGGACCAAAAGCTGCATCTTGAGTACGTTCCATTGAGAGTTTTTCAGGGTGATAGCTCAGTGCTGGGCCTGTTGTATTAATAATTGAATAGTCATCTCCGCGGCGCAGGCGCAATGTAACTTCGCCAGTAATTACGGATGCAACCCAACGTTGCAAAGATTCGCGAAGCATGAGTGATTGGGGATCTAACCAACGTCCCTCATACAAAAGACGACCGAGACGACGGCCTTCGGCGTGGTAATTAGCAATGGTGTCTTCGTTATGAATTGCACTCATCAAGCGTTCATATGCAATAAAGAGAAGCGCCATTCCTGGAGCTTCGTATATTCCACGACTCTTTGCTTCAATGATTCTATTTTCAATCTGATCAGTCATACCAAGTCCATGGCGACCACCGATTGCATTTGCCTCTTTCATGAGTGCAACTACATCCGTAAAGCTCTTGCCATTGATTGCAACTGGGCGACCTTGAACAAACTGAATCTTCACATCTTCAGATTTGATGGCAACGGATTCATCCCAGAAGCGCACACCCATAATCGGTTCAACAAGTTCGACAGAGGTATCTAAATCTTCTAAGCGCTTAGCCTCATGAGTTGCACCTAAAATATTTGCATCCGTTGAATAAGCCTTCTCAGTGCTGTCACGGTACGGGAATTTGCGTGCAACTAACCATTCAGACATCTCTTTACGTCCACCAAGTTCATTGACGAAATCGGCATCAAGCCATGGCTTATAAATTCTTAGTTTTGGATTAGCAAGTAGACCGTAACGATAGAAGCGCTCAATATCGTTACCTTTATATGTCGATCCATCGCCCCAAATATCGACGTTATCGCTCAGCATTGCGCGCACAAGAAGGGTTCCAGTTACTGCGCGACCAAGTGGTGTTGTATTGAAATATTGTTTTCCACCTGAGCGAATATGAAAGGCACCGCACGCAATTGCTGCTAGACCTTCTTCAACAATAGAACTCTTGCAATCAACAAGACGTGAAATTTCTGCGCCATATTGCTTTGCACGCCCTGGTACAGAATCAATATCTGGTTCGTCATATTGGCCAAGATCTGCGGTGTATGTACAAGGGATTGCACCTTTTTCGCGCATCCATGCAACAGCTACTGATGTATCAAGACCACCGGAGAAAGCAATACCTACTT
>CAIZHT010000047.1 GCA_903932885.1 uncultured Actinomycetes bacterium | reverse complement strand
GCAGGTTACGATGTTTCACTTGCTAAAGTTTCAAATGGAATACAAGCAACGTGGATGACCGCCTCTGCACTCACAATTCCTAAAGCAGAAAATATCCGTTGGGCATTACTAGGTGCTCCGGCCAATATTTCACAGACTTCTGGGGGCACTTTTGGAACTCCCGGCGCCAATATTGTCTCTGATGGAAAGCAACTCGCATTTGAATGCGAAGGTCGACTATGTCTCTTGGATTATTCCAAAGCAAGTCCTGCAGGAATCAAACTGGTTACAACAGCACAAAACCCAGAACCATTGAGAATGGCCTGGGTTACTGTGTCGAAAATTAAATATTTAGTTGCCAGTGTGAATGGCAAGTTATCTTTGCTAAAGCCGTAACTATTACTTGGCGTTGCGGCGCTGAATGCGAGTCTTCTTGAGAAGTTTCTTATGCTTCTTCTTCGCCATGCGCTTGCGTCGCTTTTTAATTACGGAACCCATATGTCACGCTCTCTCTTAATCTCATCTACACCAGTCCGGTGCAAGGTGGTTAGGTTACCTTGAATTGAGGTGAAAAATCGAAACGCTTTCACCGCTTATGCCTGCAACAACAAGGCCTAGATCCTTCGAATAGGCCGCTGCACGTGGCTGCGTCAATTCAGAAGCGCTATGTGCCCCCATCAGCGCACCTTTACTGTCAAAAGCAATCACTAATCCGCTGGCCCGCTTTGGATTCCATCCTAAAACGTTTGTGATTGCAGTGGTGGATGCAAAGAATGAATAGTGAGATTTTGATGCACCAACGGCATTGAAGACTGCTCCCGTAGAAGAAAAACGATATGTCCAGGTTGGGACAAATGTACTTGAAAACTTTGTTACCGAACTCTCAATCTTCTTGCCAGTAATAACTTCGCCACCAAAGAATAAAGAACTTGTTCCCGCTGACCAATTACGGCTCGCTTTTGTAGCAGAACTTCTGATCACTTTAGAAATCTTTCCAGTCTTGGCAATACTCACAATAATTCCATCGCGCAAACCTTGAACCTTTTTATCAAGAATCGTTTCAGAACTACTACCAATTACTACTTGGCCGCCATCGACTGTTCGAACTACTCCTTCAATGCTTGTATCTTTCGCTCCTATAAAAATTGGAGAAGTGCATACTCCTGCGATAGAACAATTCAAGAGTATGCCAACACTTCCTTTTCCTATATTTGTAAGACCAACAAGACTTATTCCACTCTTATCGGCTGCGATTGAAGTAATCAGCACTGGGTAATCCATTTTCACATTAAAGCTAGCAAGTACCCCTCCTTGCGGAGAAACTTTCCACACTCCAACAGAATCCATATCTTCACGAATTGGTAGAACAGGTTCATTGATTACTTCATCTGGATTCAACACAGGAGATACAGTTGCAGTTTCTGCACTTTGTCCCACCGTGGTTGAAAATGAACCAGCAATCCAAATATTGCCACTTGCATCAGTAGTTGCTGCAGTAGCAATTTCCTCCACGCCAGCATCTAATGAGATATTCCACTGTTGATTACCCGCTCTATCAATTGCTCTCACAAATGCAGTACTGGCTAATTGCTGGGTACTTGAGCCAAAGATAACGATATTATCTTGCGATAGAACCAAACCCGCAAATTCATTGCTCTTTCCTACATCTGCTATAAATTTTAGTGGTGTAACGCTAATTTTCTTTGGAGCAGCAAAAG
>CAIZHT010000046.1 GCA_903932885.1 uncultured Actinomycetes bacterium | reverse complement strand
TGAACCTATTGAGCCAGTACTAAGAATTGATCCAAACTGTCCGTTTCCTAAATTCAGATTTGCTTTCAATTCGGGAAAACGCGGAGCAAGAGCCATAATGCCAAAGCCAAAGAGAAAATAAGTACAACGTAACAAATCTAATTCGCGCTTAGGAGATATCTTCTTCATTAATAGAGCGCATTCGCTAGGGCGCTACGGGCAGAAATAACGCGTGGGTCGGCAGGATCTACAAGTACAAAGAGAATGAGTAGGTGGTCTTTCGCTTTAGTTTTATCATCGCCCGTATGGCTACGAATAAAATCTAGTAAGCGATTGAAGGCTGCTTCAATATCCCCCGTTACAACAGACATATCGGCAGCATTTATCTGCAGGGCTACATCATCCACATTTTTATCGGCTTGGTTCTTGATGACTGCTGGATCTAATTTTTCTGTGCGGATAAGCAATTGAGTCTGAGAAAGACCTAGTTTTGCAAAAGGATCATTTGGTTTTCTAGTAAGCAATTTCTTGTACGCACTTTCGGCGGTAATGAAATCCCCTGCCTCTAATGCAGCGAGCGCTTCATCTTCTTCTGGTTCGATTTTCTCAACTGGTGCCTCACCAATCCCCTGCTCGGCAGCGAGCGCTAAAACTTTATCGATTACTAAACGCACTTGAGCTTCCGGATAATTTTGTTCGAAAAGGGGAACCATCTGTTCTTTTATAAGGGCCACAGCAAATGGAATAGTTGCAACTTGTAGTGCTTGAGCAACTTGTGGCTGAGTATCTATATCCACGCGGGCAAGTAGCCATGCTCCCGCGCTTTCTTTTTCAATCTTTCCAAGGGTTGTAACCATCTCAACAGATTCAGGACTTCGCAGCGACCAGCAAATGATGATGACTGCTTTGGTGCGTGATGCAACGAGAATTTCAGAGGTCAAATTTGTAGGAGTAACTTCGATTCCAGCCATTGGGCCAGAACTTTCAACTTTTGGCTTTCCTAAGGAACTTAGATCCACCGCTCGTGCAAAATTAGGAGGCAGAGTCACCTGCTTATCCTATAGGACTGCTGGTTCAACTCCAGAATCTCGGCGAAATGGCAAGATATCTTTGAAATATTCCTGAGTTGCAAATTCCAAGCCAACATCTTTTCCAGCCTTCTCATTGAGATACCAGCGATGTTCTAGTACTTCATGGAAGAGCTGAGCATGTTCAATCCGACCTCGAAGTGATTCAGGAACCATTGCAATGATTGGATTGAATACTTCGCGCAACCATTTACTTGCACTGACTTGAATCGCGGGACGAGGCTCTGCTTCACGGCCTCGATATCGATCAAATGATGCCAATAGACGCTTTGCTTGCAACTCTTCAGTCTCAAGTCCAGTGAGTTCGCGCAATCGTGCTTGGTGATAGCCCGCAGCAACAAGTTTTGGTTGGAATGAAAGCAACTTCGTCTCTCCATCTAGAGCAACAGATACTTCTTCAACAGCAAATCCAAGGTCTTGTAAGTGACGCATCGCTTTTTCAACTGCATGTCGATCTGATGGATCAAGAAATTGGGGCTCTTTCAGTGTTGCCCATAATCTGCGGTAGCGCTTTATGACTGCCTCACTTGCGCGAATTGGATCCATGCCGGGATAGAGAACACCAGATAGCGCCAAGTCATCGAGTTCTGCCGCCACATTGAAATGTGCAATCTCTAGATCATGTTCACGTTGACCATCGCTGAGTGTCTTTTGAAACTCGCCAGTTTCAGCATCGACAAGGTATGCGGCAAAACCTTCGGCATCTCGGCGAAATAGAGTATTGGAAAGTGAGCAATCTCCCCACCAAAAACCTAAGAGGTGCAAGCGCACAAGCAAGAGAGCCAGTGCGTTGGCCATTGTTGTAATTTCATGTGCGGAGACCGCCCCCGATAAGAGGACACGAAATGGCAGTGAGTAGGGCAAGAAACGAGTTGCTAGCGCACACGGCAATTCTTCGCCTTGCGGATTCTTACGGCCTTCAACGACGGCAATCGGTTCAACACTGGGAGCACCTAATTTATTGAGCTCTCGCAAAATTTTATATTCACGATTAGCAAATTCGGATACCGTTTCTTTTACTGCATACACTTCAGCATCAGGTGCGTCACTTGTTCGAACTAGGCGCACGATATGTCGTGAGATACCGCGCTTTTCTGCAAGTGATGGATCTTCGGGCCATTCTTCAAGACTTTGATGCCACGGCAAAACAGTGACAGCGGCGATTTCTTCACCAAGTCCCGTTATTCGAAGTGCCATAAGAGCATTATCTAGTATTTAGATTACGAAGAGATGAACACGAGCCTATCGTGCTCAAGAATATGAGCAATCCCACTTTAGAATAGCGTCATGGTCATCAAAGCAACAATCAAGAAGACTCAAAAGAAGCTCAGTACTTCAATTTCGCGCAAAGAAAAAAGTGTGACTCCGCCAGATTATGGTGTCATGGGAGTTCCGATCAATCGCGCAAATCCATTCTATTTTGGATTTATTGCAACAACAGGAGCTCTCTGCGCAATTGTGCTTCTTCGCGCACTTGCTAGTACAAGCCAAATTTTTATCCTCATTCTTGTCGCACTCTTTTTAGCTACTGGACTCAATCCAGCGGTTGAAGCAATTCGCCGCCGTGGAACAACAAGGAGTCAAGCTGTTGCCCTTATTTTTATTCTTGTCATTGCATTTGTTGTCTTCTTTGCATGGATTGTAATTCCACCTGTTGTTTCTCAGGGCTCACAACTAATCAATAGAGGCCCTGAACTCCTTGCACAATTGAAGAGCAATTCCTACATCGATCAACTCAATACTCAGTATGGAATCATTGATACTCTACAAAATAGACTTCAATCTATAACTAAGGATGGAACGCTACTTATCTCAACATTTGGTGGAGTAGTTGGCGTTGGAAAGTCAGTATTGAGCGGGACATTTTCTGGACTGACAATTTTGATTTTGACTCTCTACTTCTTGAGCTCACTACATCAAGCAACTGAACTTGGTTTGAGCCTTGTTCCTGCAAGTCGTCGCGAAAGAATTCGCCGATTGACGTATGCAATTATTGATCGGGTTGGTCTATTTGTTGGAAGCCAAGTGATTATCGCGTTTATGGCTGCCATTTACATATTCTTCTTATCAATAATTCTTGGACTTCCATCGCCTATCGCGATTGCCATGGTTGTACTTGTTTGTGGTCTTGTGCCACTCATTGGTCACTTCTTGGGATGCGCCGTCGTCACAATCATTGCTCTGACGCAATCTATTTCTATTGGACTCATCGCTTTTGTGGCATATGTTCTCTATGTTCAAGTTGAGAACTATGTTGTAACACCTCGGATA
>CAIZHT010000045.1 GCA_903932885.1 uncultured Actinomycetes bacterium | reverse complement strand
GTGAAAGAACAACGTTGTTGCGATTCTTATCTAGCTCGATGATGCGTGCTTCAACCTGCTTGCCAATGTATGGAGTCAGATCACGAACGCGACGCATTTCAACAAGTGATGCTGGAAGGAAGCCACGTAGACCGATGTCCACGATAAGTCCGCCCTTAACAACTTCAATAACTGTACCGATGACAACTTCATCGCGCTCTTTCTTACCTTCGATGTCTCCCCATGCGCGTTCGTACTGTGCGCGCTTCTTGGAAAGAATCAAGCGACCTTCTTTATCTTCTTTCTGCAAGACAAGAGCTTCGATGAGCTCTCCAACTTTTACAATTTCATTTGGATCTGCATCATGGCGAATTGATAATTCGCGAGAAGGGATTACGCCTTCTGTTTTGTATCCAATATCGACTAGTACTTCGTCGCGACCAACTTGAACGACTGTTCCTGAGACGAGATCTCCATCATTGAAATTTCTAATTGTTCCTTCGATTGCGGCCATAAAGTCGGCGGCTGATCCAATGTCATTTACTGCAATTACTGGTGAGGTTGTCAAAATGCTCCGTAGGGATAGATGAGTAGTAGGGACCAAATCTCCTTGATTTGGATTGGAGGCAAAGAGTACGGGTGGGTGATATCTAGGGTCAATTCCGTGCGGGAATTCATCTACAAGCACCTATCGACTATAGGATTCTAAGAATTATGAAGCGTTATCGGGAATTGCTGGCCATGCGCTTCGTCAAATCACTGATCATCAGCGCATTTCCTGCCCGCGTTGCCTACGGGATGATCGGACTTTGTATTTTCTTCAAAGTCGAACGTGAGACCAATTCAATTGCTATTGCTGGTCTTGCTATCGGGCTCAATGGAATTACTGGCGCACTCACCGCTGGAATACGTGGATCAATGTTGGATCGATGGGGACAGCGATGGCCTCTTCGAGTCTTTGTTCCATCGTATGCAGTACTGATCCTTGCACTCAATGCAATGCATTCACAAAATCTTATTTTGATTACTGCATTCATTCTGGGAATGACCGCTCCCCCGATAAATATTTCAGTAAGACCTTTATGGGTAGATATTGTTCCAAGAAGTTCACTTCGTACTGCATACGCACTCGATACAGTCAGCATGAATTCCGCTGTCGTACTTGGTCCAATTCTTGCGACAACGCTTTCTCTCTCGTCGCGTCCAGAGTTTGCCCTTATCGTTGCGGCCTTCTCGATGGCACTTGGTGGTGGTGCTTTAGCAGTTCATCCAGTATCAAATGCTTGGATTCCTGAAAAAAAGGATAAAGGACAAGGGGCTCTTATGAAAAATAGAGCAATCCAACTTTTGATGTTAGAAGGAATCTTTATTGGAATCGGTTGGGGTGCTTTCAATATTGCTATTCCTGCATTTGCAACTTTAGAAGAGGTTCCGTGGCGAACTGCCTGGATTCTTGCTTCTTTGGGCGTTGCAACTGTCATCGGTGGAATTTTTGGTGGTCTTGTTTCAAATAAAGTCTCGTCACTTATTTCATGGCGGCGAATTTATTTAATGTGGGCAACCCTGACTATTCCACTTGCCTTTACTTATCCAGGGTGGAATATGGCAATTCTTGGAGCAGCTATCGGACTTGTCTCAGGCGCCGGACAAGTTTTCTATTTTGAAGTACTTGAAGCAGTTCGCCCTAAAGGTTCGCAAGCATCATCACTTGGTTGGATCTGGACAGTTGAAGGAACCTTTATGGCATTTGGAGCAGCG
>CAIZHT010000044.1 GCA_903932885.1 uncultured Actinomycetes bacterium | reverse complement strand
GGGGTTGCTATGTTGAGAACTTCAAGTAAAGAGCCAGCTTGTGTTCCAAACTCCCACATTGTTGCATAAGCATCCATTGGGGATTTTTTAGATGCTAAAACTGCAAGGCTGGAAATGACTATTGAAACGACGGCTGCAGCTATAGGCGCCGCAACTGCTAGAAGTATCTGTGATGATGATGGTTTTTTCATTGTGCACCAGTCATCGCAGAACCAAGTTGCTCAGGAGTTGTCTTCTGAGGATTGAGTTCTGCAGTAATCGCACCGCGTAGCATCACTAGTAGTCGATCAGACATTCCAATGAGCTCTTCTAGGTCGGCTGAAATTAACACGATTGCCATTCCCTTTTCGCGTGCACTGCGGAGTTCGTCCCAAATTGCAGCTTGTGCACCAACATCCACGCCGCGAGTTGGGTGTGAAGCAACGAGAAGTGCGGGGGCCTTACTCATTTCGCGCCCTACGATAAATTTTTGTTGGTTACCACCTGATAGGGCTGCTGCCAAAGTGTGAGGCCCTGGTGCGCGAACATCGAACTCATCCATGATTACTCGAGTATCTGCAATTGTTGCTTTCTTATCTAAAATAAAGCCACGCATAACAGGCTTACTTCTTTGATGCCCAAGAATTCTATTTTCCCAAAGCGGTGAGGCCATCATTAATGCTTGTCGTTGGCGATCCTCTGGAATCAAGCCAATACCTGCATCATGGCGGTGGGCAACGGTGTAGTGGTCAATGTTTTCGCCTTTGAATTCAATCTGGCCGGTGTATTCACGCAGACCCATAATCGCTTCAACTAACTCAGCTTGGCCATTTCCCTCAACTCCGGCTATGCCAATAACTTCACCGGCCTGTAAGTCGAAAGAAATATGTGAAATCAAATCACGGCTACCTGATTTAGTAGGGACCGAAACATCCTTAAGTGAGAGTGTCACTTCAGGACGGCGGGTATCACCATGGGTAGTTGGCTGTGGAAGTTCACTTCCCACCATAAGTTCAGCTAGCTGTCTTGCAGTGACATCTTTTGATTTCACTTGAGCAACAGTTGATCCTGCACGAACCACCGTTACATCATCGGCAACGCGCAATACCTCATCTAGTTTGTGAGAGATAAAGATAATTGCCATTCCTTCTGCGCGTAGTCCCTTGAGTGCGTTGAAAAGATCATCAACTTCCTGGGGAACAAGCACTGCTGTTGGTTCATCAAAAATCAAAATTCGAGCACCGCGATAAAGAACCTTCAAAATTTCAACACGTTGACGCTGCCCAACGCCTAGCTCTTCAACCAAAATATCTGGATCAACATCTAAGCCATATGCCGCAGACATGTCAGCAACTTTTTTGCGGGCTGCGGTAAAGTCAATTGTAATTCCATGTTTAGGCTCAGCACCCAAAATGATATTTTCTAAAACTGTGAAGTTATCTGCCAGCATGAAGTGCTGGTGAACCATGCCAATGCTGGCTTCAATTGCATCATTGGGGTTTTTAAAATTAACAGCTTGGCCATTGACCAAAATTTCGCCACCATCTGGGCGTTGCATGCCATACAAAATCTTCATAACGGTGGACTTGCCTGCACCGTTTTCGCCAACAAGGGCATGAACAGTTCCAGTTTCAACTTTCATTGAGACGTCTTTATTGGCGATCACGCCTG
>CAIZHT010000043.1 GCA_903932885.1 uncultured Actinomycetes bacterium | reverse complement strand
TGCAGATTGCAATTCAATAATTGTTTGTGGTCTAAATGCATTACGAACTGAAGGGCGGTTGATTGTTATCTTGGCAATCCCATCACCGATTTCATATTTCACATCGGTAAATGCTTGCGCTCCGGGAGCACTCTTCCATTGCGGAATCTCACGGCTGCCAAAATCACGCTTGATCGGTCTGCTCACATTTCCTCCATCTTCGTTGCTAGCGATAGCCTACGACGGCAATGGATATGAAGTCACAACGAAAAGTGAGCCTCGTAGGCTCGGAAGAGCCCCTTGCCGAAATAATGGCAAAAATTACTTCTGCTCTGCTCGGTAATGGGCCGGCGCTAGCTTTTGGACCAGTCAAATCCTCATTCGCGCCAGATTCAATTGCAGTAGTCGTCACCACTACTGGAAGTACAGGTGTTGCCAAAGAAGTTGCTCTCACTGCCCAGGCTGTTACTGCATCTGCGCAAGCATCACATAAATTTCTTGGAGCCACCATTGGTCAACGTTGGTCGCTCTTACTTCCACTTACTCATATCGCCGGAGTAAATGTCTTGGTGCGCTCTATCGAATTACAGAGTGAACCAATTGATTTGAGGAATTTTGAAGGAGAATATCCGCGCACTGATTTCACGGCAATTGTTCCAACGCAGTTATACCGCGCACTACATGGTGATGAAAGATTGTTACGTCACTTACAGTCTGCTCAAGCTGTACTAGTGGGTGGCGCACATTTACCTCGACACCTGAGAGATCAAGCAGAAAACCATAAAATCACAATCGTTACAACATATGGGATGAGTGAAACGTGTGGTGGGTGTGTTTATGACGGTAAACCACTCGATGGAATAAAATTTGAAATCAATGCACATTCATTAGTGCGAATAAGCGGTCAATCTCTCGCATCTGCATATCTCAATGCAGAAGATGAATGGCAGAAATCTTTTGATGGTACGTGGTTCACTACTCAAGATATCGGCGAATACACCGATGGTTTTCTTCAAATCCTTGGGCGAGATGATGAAATTATTATTAGTGGTGGAGAAAATGTCTCCCTCAGTGCTATCGATGAGCTTTTATCACTTCATTTTCCTGATATTCAAGCCGCTGCATTCGCAGTCAGCGATGCTGAATGGGGCCACGCACTACATCTAGCAATTGTTGGCGAAATTGAAGATTCAACATTGCTTATATTCTTAGAGAAGACCCTTGGAGTATCTGCAAAACCTAAGAAAATTCATAGAGTTGATGTGATTCCTCAAATTGGGATTGGCAAAGTAGATCGCAAAGCACTCGTAGAATTACTTCATAATGAATAAATGGATTCTAGGAGCGCGCCCTCGAACGTTGCCCGCAGCTATTGCTCCTGTATTAGTTGCAACTGCATTGGCTGGAAATGAATTTCAACCTTCGCGTGCAACATTGGCGCTTCTGGTTAGTTTGAGCCTTCAAGTAGGAGTGAATTTTGCAAATGACTATTCCGATGGAATTCGGGGCACTGATGCAGATCGTGTTGGGCCAACTCGTCTCACCGCTAGTGGTCTTGCATCACCTGGTGCGGTAAAGCGCGCTGCATATATTTCATTTCTTATTGGAGCGATTGCAGGACTCATACTTGCATCACAAACTTCATGGTGGCTCATACTCATTGGCGGTATTGCAATTCTTGCTGCTTGGGGTTACACAGGTGGGCAAAATCCATATGGTTACAGCGGCTTTGGTGAAATTTCTGTATTTATCTTTTTTGGTTTAGTAGCAACCATGGGAACTTTTTATGTTCAAACTGAATCTGTAACTTTTCAAAGCGCTCTTGCATCAATTCCAATAGGGGCACTAGCGTGCGCAATTCTTGCCGTCAATAATATTCGTGATCGTGAGAAAGATTTCCTCGTAGGAAAACGCACTCTTGCAGTCCGACTCGGCGATCGTTACGCCCGCTACTCTTTCGTTTTTCTCATTGTTTCTGCTCATGTCGCAGCTATAGCAACAACCATTCCATGGGGCGCTCTTACTCTCCTTGCCGCCCCAATAAGTCTTGGAGTTTCCCGCAAGGTGCTCAAAGGCGCGGTCGGCAAAGAGTTGATTGCCTTGCTGGGCGCTACTGGAAAATTGCAATTGCTCTTTGCCGCTATTTTTTCTATTGCTCTAATCATTGGATAATGGGGTTAGACTTATCTCATGGTTAGGTTCCTAGTCCCCGTATTGCTTGTTGCTTTTACGATTTACACACTTGTTGATTGTGCTCGCACTGATGAATCACAAGTTCGTAATCTTCCAAAATGGGCCTGGATTTTGATAATCATTCTTATAGGAACAATTGGACCAATTGCATATTGGTTTGCAGGACGCCCAAAACGTCCCGGTCGAAATGGTGGACCAAAGCGTCGAATCTTGCCACCAGATGATGACCCAGATTTCTTACGCAAGCTCTAACTTATAAACCTGAGTACGTATGCTTTCCGGTTCCATAGATATTTACATATATGTAATTGAATAAAAATGTAGAGCCTGCAAATAGACATAACCATGCAGCTCTGCGTCCGCGCCAGCCAATCGTTACGCGCGCATGTAGGTAGGCGGCATATGCAACCCATGTAATAAATGCCCACGTCTCTTTTGGATCCCAACCCCAATAACGACCCCACGCACTCTCGGCCCAAATTGCTCCTGCAATGACTGCAAATGTCCAGAGCGGAAATACAAAAGCTACGAGTCGATATGAAAGTTGATCTAACACTTCAAGAGATGGGAGTCGTTGCGCCCATACGGTGCGAGGACCTTTGCGCTCCATCGAATCCAAATACAAATATGCGCCTGCAATAACGTTGGCAAGTAGAAAAACACCACCAGAAATAATTGCTGCAGAGACATGTATAACGAGCCAGGTTGATTTTAGCGCTGGAACAAGTGGTGCACTTGGACGATACAGAACTGCAATAGCAGTACCGAGTGTGAGTAATACCGCGATAGAGACTAATAGTCCAAGCCAACGTAAGTCATATTTACGAAGTGCAGCTAAGTATGCGCCAGTAAATGCCAGCGCACCAGTAATTGAAAATTCGTACATATTTCCCCATGGGACGCGCTGCGCAGATATTCCTCTGGCGATGACTCCACCGAATAGCAAAACAAATCCAAGTATCATCATCGCTGTTGCAATGCGAGAGGCCTTTTCTGTACGTGTGTAGTCCAGAGTCTTTGTTATGAGATTTCCATCTGTTGAATCTGCTGACTGTGGCGCGCGCACTGCCCATGCAGTTTCATAAGCATGAGCGAGGAAAGAAAGTGTAAAAACTGCCATCGCTGAATAAATTGAATAGTTTGAGATGTAAGCCCAAGTCTCTGACATTATTTCTCTCCCTTTAGCGATGAAACAATTTGTGCGATTTCACTCTCAAGCCCCGGTGCTGAATTCTTAGCTAATCCAGCAACTTCAACTTTTCCAGATTCGCTAATACGAATCCAGATACGTCGTCTTCTAGTGAAGAGTGAAGCGAGCAAACCTAGGATGGCAACAATACCTCCAAGAAGTGCGTAATTCTTTCCGGGATCTCGCACAACTTGCAGGTTCACCCATGGCACATACGCTTCAAAAGTAATTGAGCCACCATCATATGAAAAAGTTTCGCCAGGTTTAAGTGACTCAAGTCCTATGCGCTCCATCTCTGACGTATCTATTCGGTACACAGATTGAGGAACACCACTATTTAGCCCAAGATCACCTCGCCAAATTGAGAAGAGCATCTTTGGATCAAGTGCTTCGGGGAAAACGCTTATTCCTCCGCGCTCAGAATCGCGGGCTTGAGTTGGTAAAAAAGTTGCTACAAATCCAATTTGTGGATCTGCATCAGGAACTTTTATCGCTCCAATTGATTTAAGGTTCCCATCTTGTGGCAAGAATGGCACCGGACCTTGCATAGCTACGTTGCCATCACTATCGCGCACGGTAACTATTGGTGAATATCCATTTGCTTGCAAATAAACATTTGTGCTTCCGAACCTAAGAGGGCTATTTACTTTTACTATCTTCTTCACGGGCGGCGTGTCTGGGCTTTCAACCACAGATACATCCAATGTGTAATCCTCTGGAGCATTTGTAAAAGTGTTGTATTTAGCAACGAAATTATCAACAGTAATGACAAAAGGAGGTAAGTCTTTTTCAGATAACAACTTTCCTAAAGTGAGTGAGTCGTAGGATGTAGGGACATTTATAAAACGTTCTCCCACGTTCACGATCGCATAACCACGCATTCCAAAGAGTGAACCAATTCCAACACCTATCAAAATTAGTACTAGCGATAAATGAAAGAAGAGATTTCCGGTCTCGCGTGTAAATCCCTTTTCAGCAGAGAGTGAATTGCTCTCCTGAAGAATTCTAAATCGCGAAGATCTGAGCAAGGTATGTGCTTTTTCGATCTCTCCACCCTGGGACTCCCATGTTGTATAGAACTCCATACGATCTAAATTCTTTGGAGTTTTTGGAGGAAGTGCACGTGCTGCATGAAAATGTTCTACTGAACGTGGAAGCACGCAGCCGATGAGTGAAATAAATAACAGAATATAGATTGCGCTAAACCATGGTGAGCCATAAACGTCGAAGAGAGAGAAGCGATCTAGCCACACTGCAAGAGTTGGTGAATTTGTAAAGTATTCACTTACTTTCATTGGGTTTTGATCTCGCTGAGGAATTACAGATCCAGGAATGGCAGCTACGCCAAGCATAAGTAAGAGAATAAGTGCGGTGCGCATACTTGTAAGTTGGTGCCAGATATATCTGAGTAAACCCATTGCTCCTAGTTCAGGTAGCTCTATCGTTTGCGACATTAGATCACCGGAGCAAAATCAGAAATAATCGAGCGAAGTGAATTCATGGCATCACTCCAGAATCCAAGAACTTGAAGTAGACCGATGATAAGTAAGAAGATTCCGCCAATAATTGTTATGACATTCCCATGACGA
This sequence comes from uncultured Actinomycetes bacterium, assembly GCA_903932885.1. Next base: position 3,544 of record CAIZHT010000043.1, on the reverse strand, counting down.
ACTAAGAGTTTACGTAATTTTTCTGACTTATCTAAAAATAGGCCTGAGGCAATAAATGGAAGCCCGAGTCCAATGCAATAACCAAAAGATAGAATTGCCCCACGCAACGCACTTGATTCTTGAAATGCCAGAGTTTGAACTGTTGCAAGTGCTGGACCAATACATGGAGTCCAGCCAACACCGAAGAGAAAACCGAGAAGTGGTGCGCCAAGGAGGCCACCAGTTGTATTCATTTTTGGTCGAAGTGTCGGCGACATCGGAAATATTCCAAGGAAGATAAGTCCAAGTGCGATTGTAAATACTCCTAGTACGCGATTAATTTCAACTTCATTTACTGCAAGCGTTGATCCAATGCCACCAAAGAGAACGCCATAAGAGATAAAGACAGATGAGAAACCAAGAACGAAGAGTAGAGAGCCTAGGAAAACCTTGCCCCGATTCTTAGAAAATCCCGCTGCAAAAGATAAATAACCTGGAACCAATGGGAGCACACAAGGTGAAAGAAAAGAGATAAGCCCTGCAATAAATGCAATAGGAAATGCTGCGAGAAGGAATCCGTCAAGTAGTTGAGCAACTACGAAATCTTTCATTCCTCGCTCACCTTCTCAATCAAAGAACTCAAAGATGCAACAGTTATCGCACCAGATATGCGCCCAGCAACTAAACCATTCTTATCGAGAACTACTGTTGAAGGAATTGCATTTGCGGGTAGCGTTTTTCTAAAGCCTATAAGAACAGAATCATCGATAAGCGTGGGGTAAGGAAGGGCAAATTTTCTATTGAATGCCTCAGCAGTTGCTGGATTATCACGAGTCAATATTCCAATGAAGGCGACATCGCTATATTTCACGGAGAGAGCGGCAAGAGTTGGTGCTTCTGCGCGACATGGTGCACACCACGATGCCCATACATTGACAACTGCCATACCTTTTCCAGAGTATGAATAATTGACTCCAGTCAGTGTCATTCCAGAAAGTGCTGGTGCTGCTTCACGATTAGATTTTTCTATAAAAGTAATTCTTCCATCACCTGAAATAAAACTTTCTTGACCTGAAGATGTTCCTCCCCCGCCGCACCCCGTCAAAAGAATGAGGGAGCTAAGTGCTACTGCGAGAAATCGTTTTAACATTATTTTTTCTTTGGGAGTAGATGGCGAGCTGGCTCGGAATAAGAGATTCCTGAAATCACGCCCTCGCCATCAAAATGCACACTTGTAACAGATGCCAACGTGCACTCACGCTTTCTAGGATCATGAAGTAAGCGTCGATTCTCAATTGCACTTCTTAGAATCCAAATTGGTAATTGGTGAGATACACAGATTGCATCTTTTCCGTTAGCAGCATCTTTTGCTGCGAAAACAGCTGCGAGCATTCGATTGATCTGCTCAACATAAGGCTCGCCCCAAGAAGGTTTCCAGGGATTGTAAAGATGACGCCAAGAAGATGGGTGTTTGAGAACACCGCTACCTAATTCAAATGATTTACCTTCAAAAATATTTGCAGCTTCGATAAGTCGTTCATCAGTCGTAATTGCCATATTGTGCGCAGCTGCAATTGGTGCGGCAGTTTCTTGTGCGCGCTGCAATGGTGAGACATGAAGCGCACCTAAATCAATTGATTTAGACCACTCACCTAATGTGGCTGCCATCTCTTGGCCACGCGAAGATAAATACCAACCAGGTTGGCGTCCATAAAGAATTTTATTTGGGTTCTCGACTTCTCCATGGCGAAGTACGTGGACTGTAGAGCTCATTGGATAAGCATAAAGCGTCGAATCTAAGGCGCTATCGGTAGGGTAGTGACATGGCACTCACGCAGAATCGAGCAGCCTTTTTTGATGTCGATAACACGCTGATTCGTGGCTCCACGCTCTATTTCTTAGGTCGCGGAATGTATCAACGTGGCTTCTTCACGAAGAGGGATATTTCTCGATTCGTGCTGGCTAATTTACGTTTTCGTTTGACTGGAAAAGAAAATAGAGAAGAAATCAAACGCTTTCAAGATGCAGCGACTGATTTTATTGGTGGACATTCCGTCGAGGACATTGGAGTAATTGCACAAGAAATTTACGACGAATATGTCTCACCAAAAATGTGGCAGGGAACTGTAGATATTGCTGAGAACCATATGCGAAACGGGGAGGAAGTATGGCTCGTTACCGCTGCTCCCGAAGATATGGCAACTCTTATTGCTAAGAGATTGGGATTCACCGGAGCACTTGGTAGTAAAGCTGAAACAAAAGATGGTATTTACACAGGTGCGATGCAAGGTGAACTCTTACATGGAAAAGAAAAAGCGGTAGCCATTCAGAAATTAGCACAAGAAAAGGGAATGGATCTTTCCAACTGCTATTCCTATTCCGATAGCCATAACGATCTGCCGCTCTTGCTCGCAGTGGGACATCCCAGTGCAATCAATCCCGATGCGATTCTTGGTATTCGCGCAATGGCTGAGGGTTGGCCGATCCACGATTTCAGACGTGCTCGGATATTTACTAAAGCATTCTCACCCATTGTTATTCGGATTGCTGCACTTGCGACGTGGCTGACTCCACGCAGGAAGCGCAGATAAGAAAGCTTCGATTACACAGAAGTACTCACTTGCCAGTAATGTAGGCAAGTTATGGAAAAGCGCTCATTCACAGACCACTTACGCAGTGTTGACGATGAGGCCTTGCTTGCACTTTTTTCTATGCGTCCAGATCTTGTAACTCCCGTTCCACCAGATATTGCATCCCTTGCAGTGCGAGCAACATCTGCACCAAGTTTGGCGCGTGCAATTGATTCACTCAATAAGTGGCAGTTTCAAGTAATTGAAGCCTGTGCAGCACTAGACGAACCAATTCGTGAAAAAGATATCGTTGCTCTCACCGATAAAGCAGCTCTCGGCGTAATTCCATTTCTAATATCAATTGGCCTCATTTATCCCTCCGAAGATGGGCTGCGATTGCCGTATCAACTTCGAGAAGTGATTGGTAATGAACCAGCAGGGCTTGGGCCAACGTCAATGGTGAAACTCAAACTTTCTGCACTCGATGAAATGCCTGCTGATGCAAAGAAGATTTTGTCTCACTTAGTGTGGGGACCACCGCGTGGAAGTGTTGGAGATATCAAGAACCCAGGCCCAGGAGTTGCATGGTTGCTCAAAGAGAAATTCTTAGTGCCTCTTGATCAGCGCACTGTTATTCTGCCTAAAGAAGTTGCCATTCATTTGCGTGGCGGAAAAATCCATAAAGAACAATTCATCACGGCGCCGCAATTACAGGGCACAAAGCGTGATGTAAAGAATCGTGATCTTGCAGCAATTGCCAATATTTCAACTGTCCTGCGATGGGTGGAGGAGTTGCTCAATTTCTGGGCTGAAGAACCTGCTGATTCATTGCGTGCTGGTGGTTTAGGTGTTCGTGATCTCAAGGTTGCTTCTCAACATTTAGGTGTAGATGAAAGTTGCACAGCATTTATTGCAGAACTTGCATACCTGTCATCACTTATTGCAATCAATGCTGATGACCAAATCTTGCCAAGTAATAAATTTGATATCTGGTT
>CAIZHT010000042.1 GCA_903932885.1 uncultured Actinomycetes bacterium | reverse complement strand
GGGCGAAGCGAAGATTTTAGACTGGTGCACTTTGGAAATGAGAGCGATGCACGCCCTGGAGATATTGTCGATGTAGTTATCAAGGAAGCATCGGCTCATTACTTGATTGGTGATGCTGGTGCTGTGCGCAGCACACGTGGGGGAGATGCCCATGAAGCGCGTAATCGCGAGAACGTGAAGCAAGCACTATTGCTTGGAATGCCACAAATTCGCTAATGGAACTTATTGTTATTGCTGGCGCTACTGCTACTGGAAAGAGCGAACTCGCAATAGCAGTTGCTCAAGAGATCAACGCCGAAATTATCAACGCAGATTCAATGCAGATTTATAAAGGTATGGATATTGGAACTGCAAAGCTTTCATTAGAAGATCGTGATGGGATTACGCATCATCTACTCGATATTTTGGAAGTATCGCAAGATTCAACAGTTGCTTGGTATCAAAACCTGGCCAGGGAAAAAATCACTGAACTTCATGCTCAAGGCAAAAATGTAGTTGTCGTTGGTGGTACTGGTTTGTATATCAAATCAATATTGGACGAACTCAATTTTCCAGATACGGATCCTCACGTTCGAAAGTCATTAGAGCTAGAGGCAGAGAAAATTGGCGCAGACGCACTCTTTGAAAGATTAGAAAAATTGGATCCCGCTGCAGCTATTGCAATTGATAGAGCGAACTTGCGCCGTGTTATTCGCGCGCTAGAAGTAATTGAAATTACTGGCAAGCCCTTCACGGCGAACCTGCCAAGGGAAGAAAGTTCGCGCTACCCAAAGGCTATGCAATTTGGATTAGTGATGGAGCGCGATCACCTCATTGAACGCATTGATGCTCGCGTTGAAAAGATGTGGCAATTGGGATTTATCGATGAAGTAAAGAAGTGTGTAGAAAATGGAATGCTCAATGGACGTACCGCGCAATTAGCACTGGGGTATTCGCAGATCGTTGCGCTACTCAATGGCACGATGACAGAGGCCGAAGCAAAAGAAGATACAAAGCGCGCAACACGTCAATATGCACGGCGCCAAGAGACATGGTTCTCTCGCGACCCTCGTATTGCATGGATTTCACCGGTGCAACCGCGCCTGGAGCGCGTAATGGAAGTGCTTGCCTCGCGTTAATGCCGATAAACTCAGCGTTAGATATGAATACCTCACTGATTGCAACATATGGCCATGGAACAGAGAATGATTTTGTTCTTCTCTTCGATCCACACGATGAGCATTCGATAACCACAGCGCAGACAGCAGCAATATGTGATCGCACAACCGGTATTGGCGCTGATGGCCTTATTCGTATTATCAAACGCGATGGCAAATGGTTTATGGATTATCGAAATTCCGATGGATCACTGGCTGAAATGTGTGGCAATGGAATCCGTGTCATGGCTCGATATTTGGTTGAACGTGGTCATGAAAATGAAGGAATATTCGCAATCAATACTCGCGATGGAGTAAAACATCTTCGAGTTCCAATGACTGGTGACATTTCAGTCAACATGGGTCAAGTCAGTGATGAAGATGAAGAAATTACTGCATCAACTAATGGTCATATTTGGAATGGTTACAAGATAAGCGTTGGAAATCCTCATGCCGTTGTATTTGTTGACGATATTTCACAGGTTGGCGCAATGGATGAACCACCAGTAGTGCGCCCAAAAGATGCCTACCCTGAAGGTGTCAACGTTGAGTTTGTTCAAATTACTGGAGATCATGAAGTAAAGATGCGCGTTTACGAACGCGGAAGTGGTGAGACTCGCTCATGTGGTACAGGAACATGCGCAGTCGCACTTGCTGCCTCACTTCATACAAAAGAGAGACTTCCATCAAAGTGGGTTATCTATCCACCAGGTGGTCGACTAGAAGTTGATATCGATGGACATTCAAATGCAACCTTGATTGGTCCCGCTGTACTTCTTGCTGATCACGATATTTCGAGGTTCTTAGTTGAGTAAAGATAATCGTGAGGATTTAGATTTTGAAGAACTCATGCGCGAGAGTGCACGAGCTGCCGCAGAATTCGATGCTGAAGAATCAGATTATGAAGTAACGTCACAACCAGATTTAGCTGATCGTCATGCACTTCGCCGCGTCAAGGGTTTCTCAACTGAACTTCAGGATATTTCTGATGCCGAATATCGCCAATTACAACTTGAGCGCGTTGTACTCGTTGGAGTCTGGACAGAAGGCACAGCAGAGATGGCAGAGAATTCACTTGCTGAATTGAAAGCACTTGCTGAGACCGCGGGATCAGAAGTTTTAGATGGACTTATTCAACGTCGCGATAAACCAGATCCTGCGACATATATTGGTTCTGGAAAAGTAGTAGAACTGCGACAAGTTGTTTCATCCACTGGCGCGGACACTGTTATCTGCGATGGTGAATTATCTCCTTCGCAATTGCGTCAACTAGAAGAAAAGTTGAAGGTAAAAGTCGTTGATCGCACCGCACTTATTCTCGATATTTTTGCTCAGCATGCGAAGAGTAAAGAAGGTAAAGCACAAGTAGAACTTGCACAGATTGCATACCTATTGCCACGACTTCGCGGTTGGGGTGATTCACTCTCGCGCCAAGTTGGTGGTCGCGCAGCAGGTGGCGCCGGTATTGGTGGACGTGGTCCCGGTGAGACAAAGATTGAAACAGATCGTCGACGTATTCGCGACAAGATGGCAAAACTTCGCCGCGAGATAGCAGAGATGAAAGTCTCTCGTGATACTAAGCGTCAAGAGCGTCGTCGCTTCAATATTCCCTCTGTAGCCATTGCGGGATATACAAATGCGGGTAAATCATCGCTACTCAACAAACTCACCAATGCTGGAGTTTTAGTTGAGAATGCACTCTTTGCAACACTTGATCCAACAGTGCGCAAATCTCAAACAAGTGATGGTCGTATCTACACGCTTTCAGATACTGTCGGATTTGTTCGCCATCTTCCTCATCAACTCATTGATGCATTCAAATCCACACTGGAAGAAGTCTCGGGCGCTGATCTCATTGTCCACGTTGTCGATGGTTCGCACTCAGATCCTTTTGAGCAGATACGCGCTGTTCGCGAAGTGATCACCGATATTGGTGGGGGAGATATCCCTGAAATTATTGCAATCAATAAAGTCGATGTTGCAGATCCTGAAGTTGTCATGTCTATTTTGCGCAAAGAGAAAAATAGTTATGCATTCTCAGTACGTACTGGTTTTGGAATTGAAGGTCTCGTTCATGCAATTGAGAGTTCGCTACCTCGTCCGAAAATTGAAATCACAACAACAATTCCTTATGAGCGCGGAGACTTGGTTCACGCAATTCACGAGCATGGGGAAATCCTGAGTGAGGAATATCTCCCAGAGGGAACAGCTATCCACGCACGTGTAGATGGCGGGTTAGCGGAGCAAATTGCGCAAATAGTGCGCTGATTGTGGAATATAAGCGACACGCCGACT
>CAIZHT010000041.1 GCA_903932885.1 uncultured Actinomycetes bacterium | reverse complement strand
GGGTAAATAACTCGATCACCCTTTATCCATGTGTAGAGAACTTCTGGACCGTACACACGCGAATCAGGATCTGAGACAAGGATTGAAAGCAGATCTAGGCGAGCTTTGGTGGGAAATATTGGCTGGCCTGTAATTTTGATTGTGGAATCAAAGATATTTACAGCATTTCCCGGCATAAGTACGACATAAGGCAAAGGGATAAGAACAGAGCCAATGAGAAAGAGTGAGAGCGTTATTTTTGCGAAGAGTGGAAGCGGGGAGAATCGCATCAGAGACTATTTTTGAGGATCGTTTTCATCAGTGCGTTTAGTGTGCCCAGATGTTTCATTTGGAAGTGAACCGAGTTTTTGTTGCTGCGCTAATGATTCTTGAAATTTTTGAAACTGACCGACAGATCGAGTTGTTTCTTGCTCGAAGCGTCCTTGAAATTTCGTGACCCACAAAACATAACCAAGCGCGCCTATGAGGGCAGTAAGTGGAACTACCCACCAAATGAGGGCGATGAAAGCGCTGGACATACTGCCTATCGTAGTGGTGGCGGGAAGAAAACTCGCATTGAGATTGTTTGAATAAGTGGTGCCGGATTTTGCGAAGATGAGAGGATTGTGGGTATGACTGCGATGGGATTTACACCTGATGATTCAGATGAAAATAAACCTAACGAGCCAGATAATTCTGCCGACTTTGCAGCGATGATGAAAGATATGCAAGAAAAGATTGCCGAACAATTTCAAAATCTTGGTGTCAATGCTGATTTCAACCCTATTGGTTTTATCAGTCAATTCACACAAGGAGCATCCAGTGATGGTGCAACGACAGATGCGCTTCCTAAAAATATTGTGGCCGATACCGCTAAGAGATTTGTACAAACACACGGCTCCTCTCCCATTGGAGCAAATGATGTTGCGCAAATCCAAGAGGCGCTCTCCATCGCAGAACTTTGGTTAGATGATGCAACTTTTTTCTCACGTGCATCCACACTTCCCAGCAATAGCGCACTAAGTCGAATCGACTGGATCAATGCGACCCTTCCTGGTTGGCAGAACATGGTTGAACCACTGGCTGGCGGATTCGCAGGAGCAATAAGTGAACTCTTAGATGATGCGATGCAAGCACAAGCCGGTGAAGGAGAAGCCGAAGCTCTCAATATTCCAGTAGGAGCAATTGCGGGGCTACTGCGCTCATTTATTGGCTCACTTATGGCAACTCAATTAGGTCAATCGGTTGGCGGACTATCTGCAGGAATGACAGGTGCACACGATGTTGGCCTGCCACTCCTTGATCCTGCTTACCCAGCACTTGTCCCACAAAACATCAATGAATGGGGCAAGGATTTAGATATCCCAATGGAAGAAGTACGCATATTTCATGCACTTCGCGAAGCCGCAATTGCGCGCCTCTTTGCTCATAACCCTTGGCTAGTCTCATATATACGAAGTGCTGTAACCGAATATGGCAAAGGGATTCGAATAGATATTGAAGCAATTCAACGTCAAGCACAAGATGCATTTGAATCTGCTCAAGACAATGGAGAATTTGATCCAACTAATCCGGAGAGTTTCTCACTCGCACTCAATAAGGGAATTTTCACACCAGAGGAAACCCCTGCTCAAAAAAGTGCACTCACAAAGTTAGAAACTGCGCTCGCCCTAATTGATGGATGGGCAGATGAAGTCAGTCAGAGCGCGGCAGGAAATCGTCTTCCACATATTGGCGCACTCAGTGAGACCTTGAGGCGACGTCGCGCCACTTCGGCCCCAGCCCAACAACTATTTTCTTCACTCTTTGGTTTAGAAGTTTCACCACGACTTACTCGTGAAGCAAAAACGTTCTGGAAAAAAGTTTTAGAACTCACAGATATTCAATCGCGTGATCGAATATGGGCTGGTTTTCTGCCAACTGCTGAAGATCTCTCGACGCCAGAAGTATTTATCGCCAGTACAACGATCCCTGACGATCTCAGCAATCTTTAAGATCGTTAAAAGCGAAGTCCCCGGGCGCACATTCAATATCTGCCTTCCCCTTGCAGATATAGAACGGTTATCCGAGGACTTCGTGGTCAAAACCTAAGTGAAACAGGGCTAACAATCAAATAAAAACCGCATTGACAAAAGGATTTTTTGTACGATAAAGCGATTTCCCAAAAAGATTTTTTCTGTAAAATCTCTCAATGTCACATTGAGATTTGCATAAAGGAGATACGGTTTTCACATGGAAGATTTCTCAGACGATGGCATCCTGCCCGGGATTACAGAGGGAGAGATTGTTGTAGTTCGCTCAGCTCGGCGAAAGAAGAACATCTCTGCCTATCGCCAAGGCGGTCGCATAGTCATATCTATTCCAGCGCGGATGTCGAAAGCTGATGAGCGCGAGATGGTCCCTCAGATGATCGCCAAGATCCGGGCCATGGAGGATGCAAAGATCCCAAGTGAGGAGCGCATGGTCGCTCGTGTCGGCGAACTCCTGAGCGAGCTCGCCCCCGAGATTACCGAGCGCCCAGCATCGGTGGCGTGGCGCTCAATGCGCGAGCGCTGGGGATCGTGCACAAGCCTTGATCGCACCATCCGAATCTCGGATCGCCTCAAAGGCGCTCCTGACTATGTTCTCGACTCCGTCCTCTTCCATGAGGCTATCCACCTGCGCCATTTCGACCACGGGGAGGAGTTCTATGGCGTCCTCTCACGTTTCCCCCAGAGCGAGCGCGCTACCGCCTATCTGGATGGCTATGAGGATGCCGAACGAGCGCTCGCAGCGCCAGAAATCCTAAAAAAAGTCCTCCATTCACAGCCCTAGTTCTCTCATTTTGAGCGTAGGCAGGGGTATCGTCATACATGCACGCCTGCCCCATACGGGGAGCAATAGAGAGAGGCGCTCACATACGTGAGTGAAACTCAAAAGTTGTAAGCGTCGATTGGAGGAAAATTATGGCTGAGACATACAAAGGTGACGCTTACTGCGGTAAGTGCAAAGAGAAGCGTGATTTCGAGGGAACTGTAAAGGTCTCTGAATCTGGTCGTCGCATGGCACAGGGAATCTGTCCTGTATGTGGCACCAAGGTCAATCGCATCCTTGGCAAAGCACAGTAATTTTTAGATATTTAGTTATCTAACGTCTATACGTAGGCAAACCCTCGTGCGCTAATGCGCTCGGGGGTTTGTTCTTTTAAGTTGCATACTCATAGTGCGCAGCGAGTTACTTAGGCACAACATTGAGGTGAGTTTCACACACCTTCGACTTTGAAAAATCCATCGATGCTTCTATCGAAGCAGGGTTCGAGCATGACACAGAACCCAGGAAGCCTTCATACAAGCGACTCATATTCACCACGGCTAAAAGCAGGAGTTCGATATTGCGCCACATTCCCTGAAGGTGGTGAAAGAGTTGTTATAGGCAATTTCGATCACAGTATCGAGTTACATCACGGCGGCGCTCGCACGATTCTTGAGATGCTCACCGGTACTAAGAGTATTGATGAAATCAAAGCACAGGCAGGAATCTGTGATGTTGAGTTCGATTCAATTCTTACCACCTTGCACACTCATAATTTTTTAGATGTGCGCCAGAGCAAGATTGTTCTGGCAAATAGATTTCATTCAAATGTTCCTGCTATTGCAGCGAAGGCGAAAAAAAGAAAAGTTGAAGAACGAGATCCTGCTTTGCAACTCTTGCAAAATCGTCTTTCACCAGAATTGTCAGAAATAACTTGGCGTGAAGGAATTGACGATGGCGGCGTTGAAGTCATATCAGCTCGACAGGATTTTGAGATAGAGATATTTGGAAATAGTCGAATTGCAGTGCTGCTGTATGGAATTTTCTTGGGTAGCGGAGTCACTAACACCTCAATGGGAACCCAAGGAATTCGAGATAATCACGCTATTAGTCATCGAGAAATTGGAAGCACATATCTTCGCACCAGTGATGTCGGTTCAAGTTTTAGTGTCAAACTTTCTGAATTGGCAAAAGATTTCGCACTCTTTCCCATTCCCTCCGATAGAAAAAAAAGTGAAAAAAAGGAGAAGAGCCTGCGCATTTATGTAGGCGATCCAACGAAAGAAGATTTATCTACAGGTTTGATTTCGCAATGGATGCGTAACCGTTTAGATTTCTTTCTCGTATCAACTCCACAAGGTGGTGGAATTTCATGGGGACCACTTGTAAAGCCAGGTAAAACCCCATGTTTGCGATGTATACAAATTTCACGAATAGAACAAGGCGATATTTCTCAATATTTAGAAAATAGTGCAGACCAGATGGAGAGCTCTATTGCAACCTCTCATGAAATTTCAGGACGTATCGCGCAGGAAATCTTGAATTATGTTGATGGTATTGATCAATCCTTAGTTGGCTCAAGAACGCGTTTTCATTCTGGTAGCACCTGTAATAGAGAACACATCTCGTACGCCCTTCACCCACGCTGTGGTTGCGCATGGGTATGAATTTTGACGTGGCGGGCGCGCACCATTTCCTTCACAATTGCGCTTATGTCATCCGAGGCCAACAAGCAAGGTAGCGAGATTCCACAATCAACCGTGGCTCGCACTGCGCGAATGGTTTCTATTCCCATGGGTCTAGCTGGTCGTGGTGCACTTGGAATCGGTCGACAATTAGTTGGCCAGTCAAGCAATGTTGTCTTTGCTGAGATACAAGAAAAAACTGCAGAGCAACTTTTCAAAGTACTCGGCGAACTCAAAGGTGGCGCAATGAAGTTTGGCCAAGCGCTCTCTGTTTTCGAAGCCGCCCTGCCAGAAGAAATTGCAAAGCCGTATCGCGAAACACTGACAAAGCTTCAAGAATCTGCACCACCGCTACCAACTCGCGTCGTGCATAAAGTTCTTGCAAAAGAACTGGGTGAAGATTGGCGAGATAATTTTGCAAGTTTTGAAGATGTAGCAACTGCATCTGCATCGATTGGCCAAGTTCATAAGGCGAAGTGGAAAGATGGACGGGCCGTAGCAGTAAAGATTCAATATCCAGGCGCTGCCGAAGCGTTGATTTCTGACCTCAATCAAATTCAACGTTTTGCAAAGATTTTCCAATTAGTAATGCCAGGCCTTGAGATGAAACCGCTCCTCGAAGAATTACGCTCGCGAATAATTGAAGAAGTTGATTATCGCTATGAAGCACAGGCACAAGAAACTTATGCTCGTGTCTACGATGGCGATGCCGACATTGCAATTCCTAAAGTCGTAATGGCATCTGATCGAGTTTTAGTCTCTGAATGGCTAGAAGGAACACCGCTTTCACAAATCATTGCAAATGGAACTCAAGAGCAGCGAAATAACGCAGGTATGAAATTAGCTCGTTTTCATTTCACTTCACCTGATCGCGCAGGTTTACTCCATGCAGATCCACACCCTGGAAACTTCCGTTTGCTCAGCGATGGTCGACTAGGTGTTTTAGATTTTGGCGCATGCAACCGATTGCCTAATGGTTTTCCAGAGCCGATGAAGAGACTTCTCAAGCATGCACTCGATGATGATTCTGCAGCCCTGTATGAAGGATTCAAAAAGGATGGCTTTATATTGGCCGACGTTGATGTGGATCCCAACTTAGTTCTTGATTTTCTAGTCCCACTTGTTGAACCGCTTCGAACACAAACCTTCAAATATTCGCGTGAATGGCTACGTGACCAGAGTGCGCGCGTTGGCGATCCACGTAATCCCACTGCAAAGATTGGTTTCCAACTCAATTTGCCAGCCGAATATGTCTTGATTCATCGAGTCACTCTTGGAACTACAGGAATTTTTTGTCAGCTTGAAGCAGAAGGTAATTTCCGCGATGAAGCGCTCTCGTGGTTCCCAGAGATTGCACCCGCTTTTCTTTAATTTCCACAGATACTTCTTATTCACATACCTCGCTCTTCTACATAGTCGTGATGCATAAAGATTAGATAGTTCCCTCCACCTATACATCAGGAGGAGTACTTGAATATCTTCAATCAAATTTGTACAGCAGGCAAGAAAGCCCGAAATCGTGTCACACGCTCTGAGATAGAACTTCTTCAACGATCACATGCACTCGCTATTCCAATAATGATTCGGATAAAGAGAGTAGTTGCTAGCGAGCGTGGAGATGTTCCAGGATGGGTACTAGTTGTACTTATGACTACCGGGCTAGTTACTGCAATTTGGACAATTGCAGCGCCACGCCTTACTGCAATCTTGCGTAACTCACTCGATGCAATGAATGGGATTCGGTGAAATTTCTTTTCAAGCACTCACGTACTTTTGCTCGATATTTCGCAAATGAACGTGGAAGCGTAGAGAGTGCGATGGTAATCATTCCCCTACTTATCCTTTTCCTACTTAGCGCTCAACTCATTGTTGCAACAAATATGCGCACACTCGATATGGCAATGACGCAGAGCCAAGCCTCGCAGCGAGCTATTTCGGGAGTTCTTTATGCAAGCGATGAAGTAATTGATCTCAAATCACCGGATGCTTTCGAGCACATAAGAATTTTAGTAACGCACAGAAGTCGAGTAATTCCTCAACTGCTTCCAAATTTTATAGCGATGATCAAGAGAAATCCACGAATAGATGTATCAGGAGTCGCCGTTATGGAGAATCTCTCGTGAAATCTCTCGCTCGCCTGATTCGAGAAGAACGAGGAAGTGCTTCGATTGAATTCGTCATGCTTGCGATCCCGCTCTTCTTGCCAATATTTATCTACCTCAATCAATTTGCATCTCTGAGTTGGGGTGAAGAGAGTGCTCAAGTCTTAGCACGCGAGAGTCTTCGTGGATATGTCCAAACAAAAAGTGATGAAAGTGGACGCATCATTGCAGGGCAAGTGATAGCAGTTGTAGGAGCCAAAATGGGGTTATCTTCTAATGAGATTAATTCAATCACTATAAATATAGAATGCAGTAAAAGTCCGTGTATAAGTGCAAACTCGGTTATAAGAAATGAGATTCGTATACGCCTTGATAATGGGCGAACTGTAAGTGCTATAGCGCAAGAGCATTTATCCCCATGGCTTTGAGATTACGAGCTAGAGAACTCTTTCAAAAATTTAGTGATGAAGAAGGCTCTATCTCGTTACTAATTATTGGACTCTTCATTGTGACAATATTTTCAATAATGGTAATGAGCGATATTGGAAGTATTGCCATCGCTCAACGCTCATTAGTGCAAGCGAGCGAATCTGCCAGCCAGCGAGGCACACATGAATTAGATCTTGATAATTACTACAAAGGCAAAGGAACAATCTTTACACCATTGATTCGGAATAGATATTCAGCACCGAATGCACGAAGAATTCCAATCAATTGTTCGAACGGGTATTCTGAAGTTGTCAAAGAGTTACGTGATTGGAGTGCAAGTTCAAGTGCTCAAAAGAGAATTGAATTAGGAGAGATAACTTTAGAGTCGTTCGAGTGTGATGGTTATGGAATTGCTATCAGTACTCGAGTAATCGCAAAACTCCCTTTTGCAATTCCATTGACTTCATTGAATCAGATTGAATTACATGCTGGCGTAGCAACAGAAAATCAACGAAGCGAAGGTTTCTATCTCTTCGGTCATCGACTTTATTAGTCTCTACTAACTCAGGTAGGCTTCACCTATGGCCGCCAGAGAGTTCGATCTAGAGATTGCTGCGATCGATGCCACCCTCGTATCCATTGAGAAAGTTCTCGACCTTCCGAAATTACATAAGCAGTCACTTGAATTAGAAGAACAAGCTGGCGTACCAAATCTTTGGGATGACCCTGAGAGCGCACAAAAGATTACGAGCCGCTTATCCCGAGTTCAATCCGAGATTACAAAATTAGAATCATTGCGCAGGCGCGTTGAAGAACTTCCGATTCTATTTGAATTAGCGGCAAGTGAGCCTGATGGTTCGGGAATGAGCGATGCCTTTGCAGAATTAGATTCTGTCGTGAAGGTTATTGGAGAATTAGAAGTTCAGACTTTGCTCAATGGTGAATACGACGATAGAGATGCACTTATAACTATTCGCTCAGAAGCAGGTGGAGTAGAAGCGGCAGACTGGGCTGAAATGATTATGCGTATGTATCTTCGCTATTGCGAGCGACATAATTTCAATGTCGATGTACTTGAAACGTCATATGCTGAAGAAGCGGGAATCAAATCAACAACATTCAAAGTCAGCGCACCGTATGCCTATGGAACCCTTTCCGTTGAGCAGGGAACGCACCGTTTAGTTCGAATATCACCCTTTGATAGTCAGAGCCGTCGCCATACTTCATTTTGCGGCGTAGAAGTCGTGCCTGTTGTTGCGCAAAGTGATCACATTGATATTGATGAAAAAGAGATTCGAGTTGATGTTTATCGCTCATCTGGTCCTGGTGGCCAAGGTGTAAACACAACTGACTCTGCAGTACGCATTACACATATGGCAACTGGAATCGTTGTCTCATGCCAGAACGAACGATCACAGATTCAAAATAAAGCAACAGCAATGGCAGTACTGCAGTCAAAGTTGTTAGAGCGACGTCGCCAGGAAGAGCAAGCAAAAATCAATGCGCTCAAAGGAGATAACTCTGGTTCGTGGGGAAATCAAATGCGTTCATACGTTTTAGCGCCATATCAAATGGTGAAAGATTTGCGCACTGATTATGAAACTGGAAATACAAGTGCAGTTCTCGATGGCGAAATTGATGAATTTATTGAAGCTGGAATTCGCTGGCGCCGCAGTAGTTAGTCAGAGATATTCCCCGCGTGGAATCGATAAATATCACATTATTACCACGCTCAAATGCGCGTTAGAGAGGCGCTTTTTTCTCTAATCTCAATAAACTAAGCCCAGTCAGGTCAAGGTATGTCGTCGCAATCCATGCGGCGCTGCGCAGGCCCAAGTATCGATTCTGCAGAGTTTGTATAGAGGAGTAGATGTGATTCGTTTAGAAAATGTTACGAAGGTCTACTCTGGTCAAGAACGTCCAGCACTAGATAATGTGAATCTTGAAATCACAAAAGGGGAATTTGTTTTCCTCGTCGGTTTATCGGGTTCTGGAAAATCAACTTTTTTACGGTTGATTCTCAGAGAAGACCGCCCAACCGCTGGGACTATTCACGTTGCAGGAAAAGATCTAGGAACACTTGCAAACCACAAAGTTCCAGAGCTACGCCGCCAAGTCGGAACCGTGTTCCAGGATTTTCGTTTATTACCTAATAAAACAATTACAGAAAATGTTGCATTCACTTTGCATGTATTGGGCTATTCACAAAAAGAGATAAATCGCGAAGTTCCTGAAGTTTTGGAGTTAGTTGGCCTTGAAGATAAGGGCGATCGCCTTCCCAATGAAATTTCGGGTGGAGAGCAGCAGCGAGTGGCTATTGCGCGTGCTTATGTAAGCCGTCCGCTGATTCTCATTGCTGATGAGCCAACAGGAAACCTAGATCCATCAACGAGTGTGGGAATTATGAAGTTACTTGATCGCATCAATCGTGAGGGAACTACGGTCTTGATGGCAACGCATGATTCAGGAATTGTTGATCAGATGCGCAAGCGCGTTATCGAACTCGATGCCGGACATGTAATCCGAGATCAAGTT
>CAIZHT010000040.1 GCA_903932885.1 uncultured Actinomycetes bacterium | reverse complement strand
CGTGTTACCGCGCTTATGATGCTTGCAGAAAATGCATTATCTGGAACCTCGCAACGCCCAAGTGATGTCATCACACACTTTGGAGGAACGACCGTTGAAGTTATAAACACAGATGCTGAAGGTCGCTTAGTTTTAGCTGATGGTCTTGCATACGCTGATAAACATTTAGATCCTGATTACTTAGTAGATATCGCAACCCTTACTGGTGCTGCAACACTTGGACTTGGCCGTCAATATGCTGCGATGTATACCCGTGATAGCGAACTAGCAAAAGAGTTAGTGGCCATTGGCGAAGAATCTGGTGACAAAGTTTGGCATATGCCACTTATCGATGACTATCAAGATTCACTTATCAGTGATATTGCTGATTTCAATCACACTGCAGATAAAGGCAAATATTCAGCAGGTTCTGTCACAGCTGCACTCTTTCTCGAAAAATTCGTAGGAGAACGCCGTTGGGTACATTTAGATATTGCTGGAACCGCACGTAGCGAAGTTGATTCAGGAGAGAACCCAAAAGGCGGAACCGGATACGGTGTTCGACTACTTACTGATTGGATAATGAGCCTGTGATGCGACAAGACCCACATGCATTTTCAGAGAGCTTTATCGCTGAAGATTTTGAAATGAGTCAAGCGCGTGCTCGAGGCGTTGAACTTGGTGTTGTTGATACAACTCCTGGTGCAGGTGCTTATCTGCGATTCTTGGCACATCTTCTCAAAGCACAATCAGTAGTTGAAGTTGGTACTGCTTCAGGTGTCGGCTCACTTTGGTTACTCAAAGGAATGATGAAGAGTGGAACTCTTACATCCATCGATGACGAGATGGAACATACTCAAATTGCAAAGCTTGCTCTACAAGATGCCGATATCGAACAATCTCGATTTAGATTGATCACTAATTCGATTCCTGATGTCATGACAAAATTGACGGATCGTGCCTACGATTTAGTCGTATTGCGCCACAATCCCGAAGATTTATCTTTTGTCATTGGAGAAGCGCATCGCATATTGCGCAGTGGGGGAGTACTAGTTATCGATAACTATTTTGGCGGATCTAAAGTTCAAGATCCTGCGCAAAGAGATGCTAAAACTGTGGCTCTTCGCGATGCTGGGAAGATTATTAGAGCAAACGCAGAGGATTGGGTAAGTTCACTCATTCCTACGGGAGATGGTTTGTTGCTTGCCACGAAGGTATAGCAGAATTACGCCATGAAGTTTCCTCGTGATAAAAAAAGAGGCGTCCCGACGCCTTGGTGGGAAACCCCAGTAAAGAAAAAATCTCACAATCTTAATCTGCTTTTTATTGCCGTCATCGCAGGAGTTATTGGTGGAATTTTGGGTTCGAATGCCTCCACTGGCTGGATTCCTTATCGCGCTAATTTAGTAAGTTCAAATAGCGCCATCGAAAGAAAACCAGATTCAGTTGCAGGAATTGCACAGCGAGTACTTCCATCTGTAGTTTCAATTGCGACAGAGTCAGATTCTGGCGCTGGAACTGGTTCAGGCTTCATCATTGATAGCGGTGGAATGATTCTTACGAATAATCATGTTGTTGACGATGTTGCACTCTATGGTGGAGAAATTACGGTAACACTCAATAATGGCCAAAGTTATGAAGGAACAATTATTGGTCGAGATGCACCTTATGATCTTGCTGTTATAAAGATTGCTGCAAATAATCTTCCAGCGCTGCAATTTGGAGATAGTGAAAAAGTAGCGGTGGGAGATTCAGTCATTGCAATCGGTTCCCCACTTGGTCTTTCAGGAACTGTCACTCTTGGCATTATTAGTGCAAAGAATCGCGCAGTGACTGCAGGTAGCGGTGGCTCTGAAAGCTCATTTATCAATGCACTGCAAACTGATGCAGCCATTAATCCAGGAAATTCTGGCGGTCCATTAGTAGATGCAACTGGTGCAGTAATTGGAGTCAACTCGGCAATTGCATCTCTTGGCGCATCATCGGGATCACAACTTGGTTCTATTGGTCTCGGTTTTGCAATTCCAATCAATCAAGCGCGCCGTACTGCAGAGCAACTCATCAAATCTGGCAAAGCCACATATCCGATAATGGGTCTCTCGTTGAATATGACATCAACTGGAAAAGGTGCACTGGTTGCAAATCAACCGAATGCGATTCTCAAAGGTGGACCAGCTGATAAAGCGGGAATACGCGGAGGAGATCTCATTACCCATTTCGAAGGTAAGGAAATCACAACTGCCGAGGAACTCATTGTTGCTGTGAGAGCGCAAGAAGTTGGCGACACCATCAAACTTAGATATTTCCGCAATGGTAAGAGCACGGAAGTATCGCTCACCCTCGTCGCTTCAACAAAGTAATGTGTAGTTCTGAGAAAGTACGGATAGGCTAATAACATGTTCTTTGATATTGGTGCAGGCGAAATTTTGGGCTTGGCAATACTTGGAGTCATTCTTGTTGGTCCAGAGCGATTGCCACACGTCGCCTCTCAAGCTGCAAAAATGGTCAAGAAATTACGAGCACTTTCACAAACTGCTACAACTGAACTACGTGAAAATCTAGGGCCAGGATTTGAAAACTTACAGCCTGCTGATTTGAATCCGAAGACTTTTATAAAGAAGCAGTT
>CAIZHT010000039.1 GCA_903932885.1 uncultured Actinomycetes bacterium | reverse complement strand
GTCCTGCAGCAAAAACAAGCCATACTGATGAGAGCATCATGGCGATTGTGTGAAACCACATCTCTTTTTGAACGCGACCACGTGTTGCAACTGATGGCAACATAGGAATTCCGGCTGCGGTGTATTCATCCTTATATTTGATTGCAAGAGCCCAAAAATGTGGCGGTGTCCAAAAAAAGATCACCATAAAGAATGCAACTGCTGCCCAGGCTAAGGAATTTGTAACTGCAGACCAACCAATAAAAACCGGCATACATCCTGCAGCGCCACCCCACACAATATTTTGGTTGGTGCGACGCTTGAGCCCCATTGTGTAGACAAATACATAAAAAAGTATTGCAATGAGCGTCATTAGTGTGGCCATTGGTGTTGTGAAGAACCAGAAAATTACCAAAGACAAAATACCTATAGCTGTTGCAAAAATTGTTGCATGTGCTTTTGAAATAACACCAGTAACAAGTGGGCGCTTAGACGTGCGAGCCATAAGAGCATCGGATTCACTCTCGATAACCATATTGAAAGCATTCGCACTTCCTGCAGCTAACGTTCCTGCAAAAATAGTTGTAATTGTTAGTCCAAAAGATGGAAGCCCCTTATTCGCCAAAACCATGGCAGGAAGAGTTGAAATCAAAAGGAGTTCAACGACCCGAAGTTTCATCAGATCCATATATCCGCGCAGAGTTGAGCTCACTTGTAAATATTACTCAGCAATGGTGAGCGGTGCTCACAGTTCCTTCTCAGACTCCAGCTCTATCTTTTACACATGACACCTCCAAAGAAACCTGAATGGATCCACATCGCTGATACAGACAATGCCGTATCTATTCGCAAAGTCTCGAAAACTCTTCCTGTAATAGCACTCGGTTCTGCTCTCATGATTGTTGGAGCTGGAGTCGTATTTGCACAAACCAATAGTGAAAGAACGGCCGTTGCAGTGGAATCTGTTATTAGCACCACACCTGTTGTCGCCTCAAAAACTCTTGCACACAATGTTCCCACTGCTGGTGCAACTGCTGCGCTAAGAATTCAAAATGCTGCTACTGATAAACCAATTGCTCCAGTCGCGGCCATGTCACAGGTAACAGTCCCCAAGGCACCTGGTTTACAGATGCCTACCG
Organism: uncultured Actinomycetes bacterium; assembly: GCA_903932885.1. The sequence continues at coordinate 4,928 of CAIZHT010000039.1, read as the reverse complement.
GTGGTGGAGATGATGATGAAGATGATGATCGTGGTCACCGCGGCGGAGGCCACGATGATGACGATGAAGATGAAGAAGATGAGGATGACGACTAAGGGCTAAGCATTAGAGTTAGACAATGCTGGTCCGAATAGTTGCATCAATAACAATCTGCTTACTTGGTATCACTTCAAGTAGTGCAGATGAACTCACTAGTGATTCAACGCGTTTAGTTCTTGTAAAAACTATTACTGGCAACATTTCTCCAAAATCTGTTCAATCTTCATCGACGGGTTTAGTGAGTGCGCACAACATGATGTATCGCCACTCTGTCACTCTTTATAATTCGCAAACTATGGAATTGGTATCAACGATTCCAGATTCTGTTTCTCTCTCTAAATTTGGCTATTCTCAATATTCTGGAAATTATCGCGGTTCTCCCGTAGAAGGTGCTTATTCACCTGATGGTAAGTATCTATATTTCACAAACTACGCGATGTATGGAAAAGGTTTCAATAAAGAGGGCCACGACACCTGCAGTCCAGCAAGTGGTTATGACAAGAGCTTTCTCTCTCGCGTTGATCTAGAAACGAATAAAATTGATGCAATTTACCCTGTTGGCTCAGTTCCAAAAGTTGTGCAGGTAACACCTGATAATAAATATATTCTTGTATCTAACTGGTGTTCTTATACGGTAAATATCATTTCAGTTGAGAGTCAAAAAACTGTCAAGACTCTAAAAATCGGTAGATACCCACGAGGAATAGCAGTTACAAGTGATAGCTCTATCGCTTACGTTGCCGAAATGGGTGGCAATCGTATTCATCAGATTAATCTAGATACATTTGAAATTTCATATATTCCAATTGGTAGTAATCCTCGAGCGATTGTTTTATCACCAGATGACAAGACTCTTTACGTAACGATGAATATCGCAGGCAAAGTACAGGCGTGGGATTTAGAACAAAAGAAGAGTCTCGGGCTGGTCAATACAGGAAAATCTGCACGTAGCCTTGCAATTAGCAAAGATGGAAGCGCTCTTTTCGTAGTCAACTTCAATAGCGATACAGTTTCAAAAGTTAGGACATCTGATCTAAAGGTCCTACAAACAATCAAGGTATGCAACGAACCAATCGGCGTTACATACGATGCCCCAACATCGCGCACGTGGGTTGCTTGTTATGGCGGATCAATTAAGATCTTTGACAATATTTAGCTTGTAACGGTTGAACTATCCACTACAGGGGTTGTTGGTAATGTGGGAGCTGCGATTCTTCCCAATATGCGATCCATAAGGGCGCGCGCTTTATCACTTGCTCGATTACCTCTTGGAATTTTGTCAGCTACAGTCACAAAGATGTATTCACGTTCGCCTGATTCGATATAGCCAGCCAGGCTAACTGTTCCATTGAGCGTTCCTGTTTTTGCATGAACCAAGCCGACTGCGCCTGGAGCCGTCGTTAGGAATCGATTACGCAAAGTTCCAGAGACCCCACCAACGGGTAGAGATGTGTACAAAATTTCATATTGGGGATCTTTACGTAATTTCAATAATAGGTCAGCCATAGTTTTTGCAGAAACTCTATTCTCGCGTGAGAGGCCACTGCCATCTGCAACAATCATGCGTGATGGGTCGATTCCTAAATCTAAAAGGACTTGTGCAAATGTAACTGCAATTCCTTCTTCACTAAATGCATTACCGGCTCGCTTTGATGCGAGCTTCGCTAGGCGATCTGCCAAAACATTATCGCTCCATAACATCATGTATTCCAATATTTCAGAGACTGGAAGGGAATCAGAAGAAACAATTTCTGCACCAGCATTTTCAAGAGCGACAGAACTCGTTACGCGTTTGAATACTGGTGTGTATCCACGCTTCTTGAAAAATGCCTTGAAGTTTGCAACGTCGCGAGAATTCAACTCCGAATACTCGATAGTGAGCCCGCGAGCAGATCCATTGTTTGCTTTTTTGACTGCAGATAAAGTATTGAATGCAAGTCTTGGAAGTGAAGTTCTTTTCATCTTTACAGCCTCGTAATGCACATAACTAATCCATGGATCGTATGAGCCTTGAATTACTAATGTCTTTGGTTTGAGTCCAAGTGAAACACTTGTACGAAAAACTTCATTAGGGTCCATATATCGAAGTGTTGCTGCCGCTGAAAATATTTTTAGGGTTGAGGCAGGTTTACGTGGTGAATTTGAATTCTTTTCATACACAACTTCCCCGCTCTGCGCATCAATCAAAATCATCGATGGATTTGCCAAGATGGGAGATAAAAGCATTTCACTAAATACGGCTGGGATTGTGGATGGGGAAAGTATTGCATGTGCTGGTGCAACAGAAATTACTAATAGTGCAGTAACGCCTGCAGATAACTTCCGAACGATATTCTTCTTCAACGAACTAGTGCCACAGAGTCGCAATAAGAATATTGGAAAGAGTTAAACCAAGGAGTGCCAACCAGGTCTTTTTCTCAAGAACTGGTTTCTTGAGATTGCGATAACCAATAACAAGGATGATTAGAACAATCCCCAATTTGACCGCAATTTTTGTATTGTTAAAAAGCGGCCATTCTGTTGCATTAGTGGCGTTGAGCGAGTGACGAATTCCTACCAACGCAACTCCTGCTACCAAAGCTGTAAGAGCGCTATGTAATACCCCTGGGTTTAGTTTGCGTGGATTCTTATTCCATTGGAGAAGTAATAAGACGAGAATTCCTAAAATCGAGAGCATGTGTACTACATACAAAATTGTGTTGGTGATTTCCATGGTTGCAGTTTAGAGTGCCGTTATGGATTCTCCTACTACTCCAGCAACTATAGGACCGGGTGAATTTTTCCCCGTAGTAGGAGTCGGCCCGCATCCACTGCCGCATCCAACCGAGGCACATTTTGATCCTGAGTTATTACTGAACGGTGATCGCAGAAATGTTCTTGATAAATATCGTTACTGGAGCGTTGAAGCGATAGTGGCTGATTTGGATACTAAACGCCATAAATTACAGATTGCAATTGAGAATTGGCAGCATGATCTCAATATTGGTTCAGTTGTACGAACAGCAAATGCATTCAATGTTGCAGCGGTGCATATTGTTGGTAAGCGTGATTGGAATAAGCGCGGTGCAATGGTCACTGATAGATATCTAAAGATTGTTCACCACCCAACAGTTGAAGACTTTGGTACTTGGTGTAAAGAGAATCAACTTCCAATAATTGGAATCGATAATATGCCTGGCTCTACTCAGTTAGAGAGTGCGCAATTACCAGAGAGTTGCGTATTACTCTTTGGCCAAGAAGGTGCAGGCATGAGTGATGAAGCACTTGCAGTTTGTGATGTGCTTTATGAGATAAATCAATATGGGTCTACACGATCAATGAATGCATCTGCGGCCGGTGCTATCGCTATGTATCACTGGGCGCTTCAACACTTGCCGCGGTAATTTCGCCAAACAGAATATTTACCTACAAATAAACACTGCAGTTGGTGCGCTTTGTGGATCAGTCTTCTTTTTCTTCTTCCATCGCTTCAGTGACTGATTTCAATCGGCGCTCAATCTCAACTGCTTCTGCCTCACGATTTTGAAGGCGCATCACCTTTGCCATACGAGTTTCTATATCGACAAGGAATTCAAAATCTTTTGGCTCATCTTCAGTTGCAACCATGAGCACTTGATCTAACGTATTGAGACCTTCTTCGTACTGCTCAAGAAGGATTTGGGCTTTCCCATATTCAAAGAGGGCAAAGGTTTCACGGCGGTGATCATGGGCAGTTTCAAAGACATCCACTGCTTTGCGAGCGCGTTCTAAGGCCTTTTCGCCTTCGCCAAGTTCGATAAGACAGGAAGCAATCTTTTGGTCGCATCGGGCAACATGGATTACTTCTTTATTTTTCTTAAAAAGTCTACGTGCTTCAAAGAAAGATTCAACTGCTTCATCATATTTTTTCAATTCACGTTGGGCGCAACCAATGAGATGTAAATCATTTGCCGCGCCAATTTCGTTTCCATCAACAAGGTGTTCTTGGGCGCACTCATTCATTGTTGAAATGACTTCGTCATATTTCTTCGATGTGTACCACCACTCACCCAATGTGCATGCAAGTTCAAGTGCAATTGGCGATTTGTTCTCGCGCAAAATCTTTACTGCTTTACTCATTGCAGTTGCCGCTTCATCCATGCGTTCTAACTGATTGAGGTTGTAACCAATTGCTGAATAGGCTTGCGCCACACCTTCACTCGGTGCAGCTCCGCCAAGTTGATCGTAAATATCACAAGCAGTTTCAGCTAATGCGAGTGCTTCGTCATATTGTCCACGCGCATAAATTCGCGCACTCAATTCGTAGTACGTACTTGCACGTTCTGCACCTTCGACTTCAGGAATTCGATCCCATAACATCTCTTCTGTTACGAGTTCTTCCATGCCATCGTCTTCGCTCAATGCAGCTCTCCATTTCCGCGCTTGGTGCGCTTGACTCTATACGCTAATTCTTAGAGACGCTCGGGAATATCGATAATGGCTGGGTGAGTTTCTCCCAGTTTAGGAGTAGCTGCTTTGCGCAGGATCTCCTGGGTTACTGTGGCAATTACGGTTGAGGTTGCAGTACTGAATTTGTGGCCCCACGGGCAAATGTTCTCAATCGCACAAACCCAACCATTGGTGCCGATATTGAGCACCCCCGCTCCACTGAGCGCCGAATAGTAGGTACTCATCGCTGCAATTCGCTTTTCTGTCGGCAGAATATTCATTACTCCTAGTGATTCAACGCCAGGACCTGGAGAACCAAGTGGGGAATCAACTTCGTAGCCCATTACCCCCTCAATTTTTGTCACATTTTCCAAGGTGCTAAATGGCCAACGCAAAGGATTTGAAATAATTAAATCTCGCCGTATTCCAAGTGCTATGAATTGCGATGCAAGAAAGATCGATTCGGGCGCGCTCACTTTTGG
>CAIZHT010000038.1 GCA_903932885.1 uncultured Actinomycetes bacterium | reverse complement strand
GTGAAGGCTGCCGCACTCCATGGACGGTAATCGCGTACTCCTATGGCGTCATGGCCAAACTGATTGGAATGTAGTCAATAGATTCCAAGGTCACTCTGATATTCCGCTCAACGAAGTCGGTCAATATCAAGTAAAGCATGCAGCCGAAATCTTGGCAGGCATGAAACCGACTGCGATTATTTCAAGTGATTTACAGCGTGCGAAATTTACTGCCCAAGCACTTGCCGATCTAACAGGATTACAGGTTGCAATCGATGAAAACTTGCGTGAAACAAATGGTGGGCTTTGGGAAGGTAAGACAGGAAAAGAGAATCGTGAAGAAGATTTTCAAAACTTTATTCGCTGGATCGATGGGGAAGATAACCCTGCAGGAACAACAGGGGAGAAGCGAAGCGAAGTAGCAGCCCGAGCAGTAGGCGCAATTCATAAAGCACTTGAAGGAAAAACAAATCAATTATTAGTTGTTGCAACTCACGGTGGAACAGCGCGATGCGTCCTAGGAGATTTACTCAAACTCCCACTAAGTCATTGGGGAGTTATTGGCGGATTATCAAATGCTTCATGGTCAATATTGCAGAGGTATCCACGCCAATGGAATTTGATTGAACATAATGCTGGATCAATTCCAGAGCCTGTCTATGGTGAAGAAAGCGGCGCAGCTTCGCCCGAATAGTGCGATTCTAAAATTACGATAGGTTTGCCCTCTCGTAAGTACGGGGCTATAGCGCAGCTGGTAGCGCACCTGCATGGCATGCAGGGGGTCAGGGGTTCAAATCCCCTTAGCTCCACATGGCAGATGTAACAACTATTCCTCGCGGATGGAACGCGACAAATATTCCAGATCTCACCGGTAAGAAATTTATAGTCACTGGTGGAACAAGTGGCCTGGGAAAAGAAACTGCTCGCGAACTTATTCGCAAGGGCGCTCATGTCACCATCACTGCTCGTGATGAGCGCAAGGGTGAGGCAACATATGTTGAACTAGGGAAAGAGCGAGTCTCATTTTCGATTTTAGATCTGACTTCATTGAAATCGATTCACTCTTTTGCAGCAACTATTACCCACAATTTTGACGTTCTTATTCTCAATGCCGGAATTATGGCTACGCCACTGAAGACAACTGAAGATGGTTTTGAATTGCAGCTTGGCACAAATCATTTGGGTCACTTTGCACTTGCAGCTCTATTGAGAAATAGAGTCCAAGAGCGCATTGTCAGCGTTGCAAGCCAAGCACATCGCTTCGGAAATTTTGGTGATGGCTCTAAAGAAGCTATTAGAGATCGCGCGTTAGCAAAAGGTGAATACAAACCGTGGGGTGCATACGGTGCGAGCAAATTAGCAAACTTACTTTTTACAAATGAATTACAGCGCCGCTCAATTAGAAATGATTGGAATATCAATGCATATGCTGCCCATCCCGGATGGTCTGCAACGAATTTGCAAAATGTTTCACCGCAGATGCGAGGAGCTACTTTAGAATCACGAGTCACCGGTGGTATGAATTCTCTCTTTGCTCAATCCTCATCACGGGGTGCACTCCCAACGCTATGTGCTGCTACATATCCAGGTTTAGTAGGGGC
>CAIZHT010000037.1 GCA_903932885.1 uncultured Actinomycetes bacterium | reverse complement strand
AGTTTGCATCATGCGCGTAAATCCAGTTGGTGCTAAACCAAATGGCATTTGAAAGGTTTCACCCAAAGTTTCGCGAGTGATATCTACCTTTGAGACATCGCGAAGAATGTTTGGAATAAACTCAACATTTGTATATGCCGCACGAGCGCGATCTAAACTCAACTCAGATTCTGCTGAACCATCTGTGTAATCAAAAGGGCCCTTAGGTGTGCGCTTCTTCGCAATCGCGCGAAGGTCATAAATTGTGTAGGCCTTAGCAAGGCGTGCCTTTTTACGATGAATGGTGGGCATTTTGAACTTGAGCAAGGGCGCGAGTTCAGAGACCTTGGGGAATTGGCGCTTCACATTCTTGGGCGATTTCATATAGGAATCCTAAAGGGGATGGGAATAAAGAACAGCCCCCCTCGGTTCCCTCTATAGGAAACCTGAGTCGCTGCGACTCAACTTTGTGAGTATTATCGACTCAGGTACCAGGGCACCTCGACCTCAGATTGGGCTCGAGAGAAGAAAAAGGAGCACTACATAATGGCTAGAGCAGTCGGAATCGACTTAGGAACAACGAATAGTTGCGTATCAGTTCTTGAAGGTGGCGAACCAACGGTTATCGCCAATGCCGAGGGCGCTCGCACCACCCCATCGATCGTTGCCTTCGCTAAAAATGGCGAGGTCTTGGTTGGTGAAGTTGCAAAGCGTCAATCGGTCACAAATGTTGAACGCACGATTCGTTCGGTCAAGCGTCACATGGGTACTAACTGGACTATCGACATCGATGGCAAGAAGTACACATCACAAGAAATTTCTGCGCGAGTGCTGCAAAAACTCAAGCGCGATGCCGAGGCATATCTTGGCGAAACAGTAACGGATGCAGTTATCACTGTGCCTGCGTACTTCAATGATGCACAACGTCAAGCAACAAAAGAAGCTGGCGAAATTGCTGGTCTCAACGTCTTGCGTATTATCAACGAACCAACAGCTGCGGCGCTCGCATACGGTCTTGATAAGGCCGATCAAGAGCAGACAATTCTTGTATTCGACTTAGGCGGTGGAACATTTGACGTTTCACTTCTAGAAATCGGTGATGGAGTTGTAGAAGTAAAAGCAACTAATGGTGATAACAATCTTGGTGGAGATGACTGGGATCAAGCACTTGTCGATTACTTAGTTCAAACATTTGGTTCAAAAAATGGTATTGATCTAACAAAAGATAAGATGGCGATGCAACGTATTCGTGAAGCTGCCGAAAAGGCAAAGATCGAACTTTCATCATCGCAGTCTGCATCAATCAATTTGCCATACATCACAGTAGATTCTGAAAAGAATCCCTTGTTTATGGATGAAACAATTACACGTGCACAGTTCCAAACAATGACAGCAACACTTCTAGATCGTTGCAAGAAGCCTTTCCAAGCAGTTCTCAAAGATGCTGGAATTCCAATTGCAAATATTCACAGCGTTGTACTCGTTGGTGGATCAACTCGCATGCCTGCAGTGGTGGATCTTGGTCGCGAACTCACTGGAGGAAAAGAGCCAAATAAGGGCGTAAACCCTGATGAAGTTGTTGCAGTTGGTGCTTCTCTTCAAGCAGGTGTTCTCAAAGGTGAAGTAAAGGATGTATTGCTACTCGATGTAACACCACTTTCACTTGGCATCGAAACCAAGGGTGGAGTTATGACAAAGTTGATCGAGCGCAACACAACTATTCCTACAAAGCGCAGCGAAATCTTTACAACTGCT
>CAIZHT010000036.1 GCA_903932885.1 uncultured Actinomycetes bacterium | reverse complement strand
GGGCGGAATCGCAAATGATAAAAACATTAGTAAGCATCTTGCATCTCGAGTAAGCACCGGAAGAGAATTAGCATCAACATCTGTTCCTGTATTAGAACTTCGAGCCGGCATCATCATTGGTTCTGGTTCGGCATCATTTGAAATGTTGCGACACCTCACCCACAGACTTCCAATAATGACGACCCCGAAATGGGTTTCAAACAGAACTCATCCGATTGCTATCCGAGATGTTCTCTACTATCTAAAAAATGCAGCAGCGCTCAAGACTCCAGTTGGAAAAATTTATGACATTGGCGGACCAGAAATTTTGTCGTATGCCGACATGATGCAAAAATTTGCAAAACTTTCTGGACTTCCTCGTAGATGGATTATCAAGGTTCCAGTACTTACTCCAGGACTTTCTAGTCTTTGGATTGGATTAGTAACACCTGTACCAACAGCCCTAGCCAGACCATTAGTTGGATCATTGATTAGTGAAGTTGTTGCAGATCCAGCAAAGAGCATCGATGATCTAATCCCACCACCACAAGAGGGTTTGCTTTCTGTGGAAACTGCAATGAGTTTAGCGCTATCAAAAATTTCAGATCATGGTGTTGAAACACGATGGTCTGATGCAAGCATTCCAACTGCGCCATGGCAAAAAGCACAAGGCGATCCGGAGTGGGCTGGCGAAACTATTTTGCGTGACCGCCGCCAAGTGCTTTCCGAAAAATCAGCAGAAGCAATTTGGAAACAGATTGAGGGAATTGGTGGCGAACATGGTTGGTTCGGCGCAGATTTCTTATGGTTCATGCGTGGCTTGATAGATCGAATTTTTGGAGGCGTTGGTTTGCGGCGAGGACGCAGAGATCAAGATCTGCTGCGCGTGGGTGAGAGTTTAGATTTTTGGCGCGTTGAAGAATTAGAACGTGGGCGCCGATTGAAACTGTATGCAGAGATGATCTTGCCTGGAAAAGCGTGGCTTGAATTTAGTATTGAAGAAAAAAATGGAAAAACACTAATTACTCAAGAGGCAACCTTTAGTCCGCGCGGACTTGGTGGACGGCTTTATTGGTATGCAGTTGCACCATTTCACGTATTTGTCTTCCCAACTATGCTACGTAATTTGGTGAAACGGGCATAGCGCTAACAAGTGCAATCACATCGAGTAAAGCCAAGGCCATCACTGCGATAAATCGAAACCTTGCCGGTAGCAAGAGTAGAGAAAAACTAATTGCTCCAAGAATAAGCAAGAGAATTGTTTTAGTAACGAAATAAATCAGAATTGAAACAAAGAAGAGAAGCAAACCTGAGAGCAAGGTACTTTTTCTAGAACCCAGAATCTGCGGCAATCCCATAATCCCTGCCGCTCTATCGCGTTCCATATCTTTGACCACATTAGCAAAGTGGGCAGCAACACCTAGGCATGAGCCAGATATCAAAAGCCAGAGTTGTGGAACTTCATTTCGACTTAATGTAATTGATGCAGGAAGAGCCGCAAATGAAATTGCATAGGGCAAGAACGAAAAACGATTTGATTTGAAATAGAAGTTATATGCAACACCTGATCCAACTCCTAATAAGTGAACCGATCCACCAATAATTCCCATAGGACCAAAGAGAGAAAATAGAGTCACGAAAACAAGTGCAACCCATGTAGCTCTCTTGACGGTAGTTGGAGAAAGTTTTCCATCAACCATCGGTTTATTTGTTCGACCCTCTTTTTGATCTAAAGGTAGATCAACTAAATCATTGGTCCACCCCACAACTAATTGACCACAGAAGACCGTAAAGGCAATTACATAAGAGGGCCCTTCCCACCAAAAGCGAAGCGCGAGTAGATAACCAACCAAGGTGACCATAAGAGTTGGCCCTAGGTGTGATGTGCGCAGTAATCGCATGTGAGAAGTCTGCCATTACGTGGCAGACTGCGCTACATGCATGAATTCACCAAAGATGTCGAAGAGCTAGCGCAAGAAATTCTTGCCTACAGTCTTGAGCGATTGAAAAGCGATCCACCACTAGATGGACCACGCACTGCGCAAGAACTATTTGATGAAGTTGGAAACACAATCACGCCAGCTGGTTTAGGCGGCAAAGATGCACTCAAAGTATTTACTGATGTTCTTGCTAAGGCATGTATCTCAACAGATCATCCACGCAACCTTGCATTTATTCCATCTGCGCCAAGTGAATATGCAAACCTCTTTGATTTAGTTGTTGGCGCAAGTGCACTCTATGGCGGATCATGGCAAGAAGGAGCAGGCGCTGTCTTTGCAGAAAACCAAGCCCTGCGCTGGTTATCAGAACTTGCTGGATTGCCACAAAGCGCCGGTGGAGTATTTGTTCAAGGTGGAACCATTGGAAATCTATCGGCACTTGTCGTAGCGCGAGCACAAGCTCGTACTAAATTTCCTGAGACAACACGTTTTGCAATTGCATGTAGCGCAGAAGCACATTCATCCATTGCATCTGCTGCGCAAGTAATGGATGTTGAAATTATCAAAGTAACTCCCGATGAAAATGGTCGGATGCAGGGAAGTGAATTAGGCAAAGTAGTTGATGAATACCATCGTTCATCACATGCTCGAGTATTTGCAGTAGTTGCCACCTCTGGCACCACTAACTTGGGAATTATCGATGATCTGAAATCAATAGCCGAAGCAGCACATTCACGCGATATTTGGTTCCATGTCGATGGCGCATACGGTTTAGCTGCACTCTGCGCGCCATCAGTGCGCCCACTATTTGATGGCGTAGAAGAAGCAGATTCATTTATTGTTGATCCGCATAAGTGGTTATTCGCTCCTTATGATGCTTGCGCACTTGTTTATCGAAATCCGCAACTCGCTCGCGAGGTACATACACAACACGCTTCATATCTTGAAACACTTCATGATGATTCGTGGAGTCCATCTGATTACGCATTTCAACTGACACGTCGCGTCCGCGGATTACCTTTCTGGTTCTCTCTCGCTGCACATGGCACTGATGCATATACCGAAGCGATGGAACTGACCCTGACAATTGCGAAGCAAGCGGCAGAACTTGTTCGCAAACATCCAAAACTTGAATTGCTATGCGAACCAGAACTTTCAATCGTTGCATTTACTCGCAAAGGTTGGGCAAAAGAGGATTACCAAAAATGGAGCGATACTTTATTGGCAGACCAAATTGGTTTCATCCCACCTTCATCGCATAACGGGACCCCAATATTGCGTTTTGCGATAGTAAATCCGTGGACAAAAATCTCTGATATCGAAATGATTCTTGCCACACTTTAATTTTCTTCATTGCTCAATAAATCCCACACTTCTAATGCAAAATCCCTTACGATTTACCCCATGTCAGCGGCAGAAGAGTCAGTAGTTCCAAGCGCCTTGAGCGATCTGGAGACAAAGATTCTCGATTTCGAAGCTAACTGGTGGCGCTTTGCAGGTGCCAAAGAGAGTGCAATCAAAGAACTTTTCGACCTAAGCGCTCCTCGTTATTACCAATTGCTCAATGACCTCATCGACCGAGACGATGCCTTGATGGCTGCTCCCATGCTGGTCAAGCGCCTGCGTCGCCTCCGTGAGGCCCGTATGTCGGCTCGTAGCGCCCGCTAATTTCCAAAGGGGCAGCTCTACCCTCACTCTCGTTTTGCCCCCTCGTTTTGCACTCGGGGAATGACTCCCGTAGATTTGGCGTTAGCACTCTCGGGGTGTGAGTGATAAAACGCCCCGTTCAAGCACGATCAAACTCGAGGAGTAAAACTGATGGCAAAGCAGATTGCCTTTAACGAAGAAGCCCGTCGCGGACTAGAGCGCGGAATGAATGTATTGGCCGATGCGGTCAAGGTAACCCTTGGACCCCGTGGCCGTAACGTTGTATTGGAAAAAAAGTGGGGCGCCCCAACAATTACAAACGATGGCGTTTCGATTGCAAAAGAGATTGAACTCGATGATCCATGGGAAAAGATTGGCGCCGAGCTTGTAAAAGAAGTTGCTAAGAAGACAGATGATGTCGCTGGCGATGGAACAACAACAGCAACAGTTTTGGCACAGGCACTCGTTCGCGAAGGTCTTCGCAACGTAGCTGCTGGCTCAAACCCAATGGCACTCAAGCGCGGAATTGAAAAGGCAGTTGCAGCAATTGTTACTGAACTCAGTGCAATGGCTAAGAGCGTTGATTCAAAAGAACAGATTGCAGCAACAGCATCTATCTCTGCAGCAGATGCAACTATCGGCGAGATGATTGCTGAAGCAATGGACAAGGTCGGTAAAGAAGGCGTTATCACTGTTGAAGAGTCAAATACTTTTGGACTCGAACTCGAACTCACAGAAGGTATGCGATTCGATAAGGGATACATCAGCCCATATTTCGTAACGGATCAAGATCGCATGGAAGCAGTTCTAGAAGATGCTTACGTACTTATCGTCAACTCAAAGATTGCAAATATCAAGGACTTAGTACCTGTTCTTGAAAAAGTTATGCAATCAGGAAAGCCACTTGCAATCATCGCCGAAGATGTTGAAGGCGAAGCACTTGCAACGTTGGTAGTAAATAAGATTCGCGGAACTTTCCGCTCAGCAGCAGTAAAGGCTCCAGGCTTTGGAGATCGTCGCAAGGCGATGTTGCAAGATATTGCAATCTTGACTGGTGCCACTGTTATCTCTGAAGAAGTTGGTCTCAAGTTGGATCAAGCAGGACTTGAACTTCTAGGGCGCGCTCGCAAGGTTGTTATCAGCAAGGAAGAGACAACAATTGTTGAAGGCGGCGGAGACGATGCTCAGATCAAGGGACGCGTTTCACAGATTCGTTCCGAAATCGAAAAGAGCGATTCAGATTACGATCGCGAGAAGTTGCAAGAGCGTCTTGCAAAGCTTGCTGGCGGAGTTGCTGTTATCAAGGCTGGTGCTGCTACTGAGGTTGAACTCAAAGAGCGTAAGCACCGTATTGAAGATGCAGTTCGCAATGCAAAGGCTGCAGTTGAAGAAGGCATCGTCGCCGGTGGTGGCGTTGCGCTTATTCAGGCAGCAAAGGTTGCATTTGCAAAACTGAAACTCGAAGGCGATGAAGCAACTGGTGCAAAGATTGTTGAAGCATCAGTTGACGCACCTCTCAAGCAAATTGCAGTCAATGCTGGCCTTGAAGGTGGAGTTGTTGTTGAGAAAGTACGTAACCTCGAAACAGGTTTCGGTCTCAATGCTGCAACTGGCGAATATGTTGACATGATCAAAGCTGGAATTATTGATCCTGCCAAGGTAACTCGTTCAGCACTTCAAAATGCTGCATCAATTGCTGCACTCTTTATTACAACAGAGGCAGTTATTGCCGATAAGCCAGAAAAGGCAGCAGCAGCACCTGCTGGTGGCGGCGGCGGAGATATGGATTTCTAATATAGAAATTCACGCTTAGAAGTTACGAAGGCCGTTCTCGATTAACGCGAGAGCGGCCTTCTGCTTTACCCTTATGCCATGGCCTTCAAGAAAAGTTCAAAGAGTACAAGCGCGCCTTTCGATGCAACTGATCTAGTTCGCGCTGCTCTCTTACTTGAAGCAGAAAAATCAGAACATGTTGGCGATTACATATCAGTTGAATTCGATGACGAAGATCGCGTTGCAACTTATTTATTCGAAGCAAATTTGCCTGGCTATAAGGGCTGGCGCTGGTGCGCAACTGTTGCAAAGGTTGATGAAGAGAGTGAAGCAACTATTTGCGATCTCGTAGTTCTTCCAGGACCAGATGCATTGCTTGCACCAGACTGGATTCCATACATTGATCGCATTCAACCTGGCGATGTTGGAGTTGGCGACATTGTTCCAAGTTCACTCACTGATACACGTTTAGTTGCAGGCGAACAGGCACTTCCTACTGATGAAGAATTAGATACTGCAATGGCAATCGAATTAGGTTTTGGTCGCGCGCGCGTTATGTCTATTGAAGGTCGCGATCAAGCAAGTAAGCGTTGGTATGAAGGAGATCGCGGACCTAAAGCACCCATCGCGCAATCTGCACCAAAGCCATGTCACTCATGCGGTTTCTTTTTACAGATGGCTGGTTCATTGCGTTCATCATTTGGAGTTTGCGCTAATGCAATTTCACCAGAAGATGCTCGCGTCGTATCTGTTGACCACGGCTGTGGTGCGCATAGCGAGGCCACTCTCTAATTTTTCCCGCGTAAAAAGGGGTTACGGCAACCATGCGTTGTGAGATAAACTTGCCTCATGCCCGCACCCCTGCGGCCCACACGAATACTGAATTAGCTAGGAGCCCCCGCCATGCCTACAGGCCGCGTCAAATGGTTTAGCCTCGAAAAAGGTTTTGGATTTATTGCATCCGAAGAAGGCGAAGATGTTTATCTCGCTGCAAGTTCACTTCCTGCAGGTGTTTCAACAGTAAAGCCTGGAACAAAACTTGAGTTCGGTGTTGCAGATGGTCGTCGTGGACCACAAGCACTTTCAGTTGTGATCATTGATGCACCACCATCACTTGCAGAAAATAGTCGCGTGAACTCTGATGATCTTGCTGCGATGATTGAAGACACAATTAAGATTTTGGATAAGGTCGGAAATGGTCTTCGCCATGGTCGCCATCCCAATGCAGTTGAAGCAGAGCGCTTAGGACGCGTGCTTCGCGGTATTGCTGGTCAGCTAGAAGCCTAAATACCGCTTCGTCGTGATCGACGGATTGTGTAACGAATTCCAACAGTGCCTAGTACTGCACCTGCCAAGCATGTCCAGATAACTTTAGTTTCGGCTCCGAGCAATATCGCAACTACTCCTGCAACTAGCCAACAGATGGTTCCAATTGCTACTAGGGTTACCACAGAACGTAGACGTGAAGTCGAAGAAGTCATGAGAGAAGAGTAATGCGCCTTTCAGTAAATGAAGAGGGTAACTGGCGTTCTTTTCGTCATAGAAATTACCAAATACTCTTTCCTGCAAATGCCGTTTCAAATATTGGCTCTTGGGCACAGCGAATTGCGCAAGATTGGCTCGTACTCGAACTTACTAATAGTGGAACTTATTTAGGATTAGTAACAGCGCTGCAATTTGCTCCAGTTCTTCTCTTTAGTCTGCACGGTGGCGCACTTGCCGATCGCTTCAATAAACGGAAAGTATTGATTGCTACAAACATTGCAGGCGGACTCTCTTCGGCAGTGCTTGGAATATTGGTAATGGCAGATGTCGTTGCGCTGTGGCATGTATTTCTCTTAGCCTTTACCTTGGGTGTTTCAACTGCAATTGATAACCCAGTTCGTCAGAGTTTTACAAATGAAGTAGTAGGCCATGATGATTTACCAAATGCAGTGAGCCTAAACTCCGCAAACTTCAATGCAGGGCGCTTGATAGGTCCTGCAGTTTCAGGCTTTCTTATTGCCGCATTTGGCACAGGACCATCCTTTCTTTTCAATGCTTTTTCTTATCTTTTTGTCATTCTCGCGCTCACTCAACTCAATGAAAAAGCATTCTTCACAACTGAGAAAAGTACCTCAATGACTAATGTACGCGAGGGTATTGCCTACGTTCGTGCACGCCCAGATCTATATGTCGTCATGGCAATGGTTTTCTTTATTGCAACTTTTGGTTTGAATTTTCAGATATTCAATGCACTAATGGCAACGAAAGTCTTTGGTAAAGGTCCTGCCTCATATGGGCTCCTTGGAACCTTCATCGCAATCGGATCTCTTAGTGGCGCACTTATATCGGCGCGATTAGAAGGATTTAGAAAAACACTCTTTGTTGTGCGAGCAGGAATTGTTTTCTCAATAGTTGTCATCATTCTCTCGCTCATGCCGACTTACCTTGCTTATGCAGTGTGGCTACCTGTATGTGGACTAGCAGCACTAACCACACTTATTACCGCCAATTCAATTGTGCAGGTAAATACGGATCCTGCAATTAGAGGGCGAGTAATGGGTTTGTACCTCCTTATTTTTATGGGAGGAACACCATTTGGTTCACCGCTAATCGGTGTGATGTCTGAATTGATTGGTACACGCCAAACTATCGCTGCATGTGGGGGAATCGCGCTGACTGCGACAACAATTATTTATATAAAATACAAGAACCGCGTCGGTCTACCTGAAGATATAAGTATTAGCGCCGTACTAAAGACCACTAATAGCAGTAAGAATAATTAGTCCGAACAGGATTGTGAGAGTAACTAATCGCCTTGTCTTGTAACTCATGCTCGCAGACTATCAATCTTCGATGGAATCAATAAAGTAATAAAGAGCGAGATAAGAATAAGCACGGGCACCATCATGTAAGCACGAGATATTCCAAGGT